>DASTWH010000146.1:0-8644 GCA_035758735.1 Gaiellaceae bacterium | reverse complement strand
CCCTCTCTCGATGAGCTCCTGCCGGATCTCGCCCTCCTGCGCCATGCGCAGGAAGAGCCAGGCGAGGGCGACCACCGTCACGATCGACCCTTCGAGCATCATCAGCGACCCCGCGAGGCTCTGATCACCGTCGGGCGAGAGCCCGAGGTAGTCGCTCCCCGCGTCGTAGACGTCGTAGAACGGCGAGCCGGCCCAGACGAAGACGTTGCCGATCACGGTCGAGACGAGCCGGACGCCGACGATGTACGCGAGCTTCGCGCCCGTCCCGAACCACTCGGGCGCCGGGAGCGTCTCGAGGATCGGCAGCCAGAGAACGATTCCCGCTCCGAAGAAGGCCACATGCTCCAACGCGTGGAGCGCGCTGTGCTCGACGGCGCCCTCGTACATCACGGGGAGGTGCCAGAGCACGAGGTTCGCCGCCCAGATCGGGAACGCGACGAGTGGGTTCGCGAGGACACGGAGACGCATGACGCCGGGAAGCGCGAGCACCGGGCGGAGCAGCGGTCCGGTGAGGCCCGCGAGGATGCAGAGGGGCGCGAGGTCGCCGATGAGGAGGTGCTGCGTCATGTGGAACGAGAAGAGCTCCTTCTCCCCGATCTCGGCGATCGGCGAGGCGACGGCGATCACGAGGAGCGCGACGCCGAGCGTGAAGAGCGCGACGCGCCACGTGGGCACGGGCTGACCGCGACGCGCGAGCGTTCGGGCCCGAACGACGTAGGCCGCGGCGACGAGCACGATCGGCGCGAGCTGGAGAGGCTCGAGCGTCCAGCTCGTCAGCAGCGACGGCTCGTCCATCGGCCGGACTGTACGCTCGGCCCGTGGGCGGAGAGCAGACGTACGAGGCCGCCGGCGTCTCGATCGCGAGGGCCGACGCGGTGGTCGAGCGGCTGCGTGCGGCCGTCGAGTCGACGGGCGCGCGTGGCTTCGGAGCGTTCGCCGGGCTCTATCCGCTGGACGGTGAGACGTACCTCGCGGCGTCGACCGATTCCGTCGGGACGAAGCTCATCCTGGCGCGCGAGCGGGGCGCACTGCGGGCGTGCGGTGCCGACCTCGCTGCGCACTGCATCAACGACGTGATCACGAGCGGTGCGGACCCGCTGTTCTTTCTCGACTACGTGGCTGCCAACCGCATCGAGCTCGAGACGGTGGCCGAGCTCGTGGAGGGTGCGGCCGGGGTATGCCGCGAGGCCGCCGTCGCGCTCATCGGCGGCGAGACGGCCGAGCTCCCCGGCATCTACCGCGAGGACGAGCTCGACTTCGCGGGAACGTGCGTCGGGATGGTCGCGCGCGACGGGCTGATCGACGGCTCGGAGGTCGCCGACGGCGACGTCGTCGTCGGGCTTCCGTCCGCCGGCGCGCATGCGAACGGGTTCACGCTCGTCCGGCGGGTGCTCGAGGCGGAGGACTACGCGGGCGCGGATCTGCTCGCGCCGACGAGGCTCTACCTCGAGGACGTCCGCAGGCTGCGCCCGACGGCGCACGCGTTCGCACACGTGACGGGTGGCGGGATCCTCGGAAACCTCGACAGGGTGCTGCCGGACGGGCTGCGGCCTGAAATCCAGTGGGACGCCTGGAACCGTCCACCCGTTTACGCCTGGCTCGCCCGGCACGTCGCCGAGGACGAGCTCCGACGTGTCTTCAATCTCGGAATCGGGTACCTCGCCGTCGTGCGGGACCCCGGCGACGACCTCGTGATCGGACGGATCGTCGCGGAGTGATCGGGGTGCTCGTGTCAGGCGAGGGGACGAACCTGCAGGCACTCCTCGACGCCGGTCTGCCGGTGGTCGCGGTCGCCTCCAACGAGGCCGGCGCGCACGCGCTCGCGCGCGCGCGCGCGGCCGGCATCGCGTCGGCGACCTTCCCGCTCGCGGACTACGCGGATCGGGACGCGCGCGACCGGACGATGGCCGACTGGCTCGTCGACCGGGGCGTCGAGCTCGTCGTGTGCGCCGGGTACATGCACCTCCTCAGCCCGGTGTTCCTCGACCGTTTCCCGGGGCGGGTCGTGAACGTCCATCCCGCTCCGCTGCCGGACTTCCCGGGTGCCCATCCGCTCGAGGACGTCCTCGCCGCTGGGGCACCGGCGGCGGCGGCGACGGTCCACTACGTCGACGAGGGTGTCGACACGGGTCGGGTCATCGCGACCGAGGCCGTTCCCGTCCTCGAGGGAGACACCGTAGAGTCCCTGCGGGCGCGGGTGCACGCGGCCGAGCATCGACTCCTTCCGAAAGTGGTTTCCGAGCTGTGCGCGCGCTGATCTCCGTCTACGACAAGACCGACGTCGTCGCCTTCGGACGCGGGCTGGCCGAGCTCGGATGCGAGCTCGTCTCGAGCGGCGGGACGGCCACGGCACTCGAGGAGGGCGGCCTCGACGTGACGAGGGTGGAGGACCTCACGGGCTTTCCGGAGATGCTCGGAGGGCGGGTGAAGACGCTCCACCCACGTGTCCATGCCGGGATCCTCGCGCGACGCGAGCAGGAGGAGGATCTCGCGGCCCTCGCGGAGCAGGGCATCGAGCTCTTCGACCTCGTCTGCGTCAACCTCTACCCGTTCGAGCTTGCGGTCGACCGTCCCGAGCTCGCCGAGGAGGAGCTGATCGAGCTCATCGACGTGGGCGGCCCGGCGATGCTGCGGGCGGCTGCGAAGAGCTTCGCCTCCGTGGCGGCGGTGTGCCGTCCGCAGGATTACGACCTCGTGCTCGCCGACCTCTGGGCCGGGCAGGGGGCAACGTCAGCTGAGCTCAGGCGTCGCCTGGCGGCCGTCGCGTTTGCGCGAACCGCCGCCTACGACTCGGCGATCGCGCGCTGGTTCCAGCGTGGAGAGACCTTGCCGGAGACCTTCGTCCCGGCGTTCGACCGCGTGCTCGAGCTCACGTACGGCGAGAACCCGCACCAGTCGGCCGCCTACTACTCGGAGCGCGGCACGAGGACGCACCTGCTCTCGTTCGTCGAGCAGCTCCAGGGGAAGGCCCTGTCGTTCAACAACCTGAACGACCTCTCGGCCGCACGGCTCCTCATCGCCGAGCTGGACGGGCCGGCCTGCGTCATCACGAAGCACGCGAACCCGTGTGGCGTCGGCGTCGCGGAGACCATCGAGGACGCGTACGCGAAGGCGCTCGCGGCGGATCCGGTCTCGGCCTTCGGCGGCGTGGTCGTATTGAACGGCGCAGTCGGCGAGACGCTCGCGACGGCTCTGGCGGAGCAGTTCGTCGAGGTGCTGTTCGCGCCCGCCTTCGACGCCAGGGCGCGCGACGTGCTCGCGCGCAAGGAGTCGCTGCGCGTCCTCGAGCACACGGAACAGCGTGCGCTCGACGCGGAGCGTGACTACCGCCGCGTCATCGGAGGACTGCTCGTCCAGCAGCGCGACGTCGGTGTCATCTCGCGCGACGGGCTCGAGGTCGTGTGCGGCAGCGTCGCCGAGGACAGGTGGACGGACCTCCTGTTCGCCTGGCGGGTCGTGAAGCACGTGACCTCGAACGCGATCGTCCTCGCGCGCGGAGGGCAGACCCTCGGCATCGGAGCCGGTCAGATGAGCCGAGTCGACGCGGTGCGGATCGCGATCGCGAAGGCGCAGGAGCTCGGCCACTCGCTCGAAGGCGCGGTGCTCGCGTCGGACGCCTTCTTCCCGTTCGGCGACGGGCCGCAGCTCGCGCTCGACGCCGGCATCACCGCCTTCATCCAGCCCGGAGGCTCGAAGCGCGATTCCGAGGTCGTCGAGACCGTCAGCTCAGCCGGCGCCGCGATGGTTCTCACGGGCCAACGTCACTTTCGACACTGACTAGAGCTTGCGGATGGCGTCGCCCGGGCGCACGGTGCCCGGCGTGACGACGCGTGCGTTCATCCCGCGAAGGCGGAGCTCGCGGTTCTCCTTGGAGTTCACGAAGCGCGTCGCATCCGAGCCGAAACGCGCCGTGAACTTCGCGCATCCGGTGTGCGGCATCTCCGAGACCTCGAGGGTTGCGGAGCCGACCTGCAAACGGGTTCCGGCCGGGAGGTTCTCCTGGCGCAGGTCGAGGTCGACGTACAGCTGATCTCCGGCGAGCTGCCAGCGCTCGCGATCGCCGTCCGCGAGCAGGTCGACGACGCGGGCGTTCGTGAGCGTGATCTCGGTGCCCGCGGGCCTGTCGTCGCGCAGCGTGTGCCGGTCGCCCACGACCCCCGGGAAGTCGATCACGCCCTCCTCGAGGACTTCGCGCTCACCCTCGGACGGGCGGCGGACGACGAGCTCGACCGTCCCGAGCTCCGCGGGCGACTCGAGGACGTGCGGCAGCCCGGCTTCGAGGCGGTCGGCTTCGACGTAGACCGTCATGCGTCGGAAGGCTACCGGCGGATCCCGTCGGGACGTCTAGGCTTCGCCGCCGATGGCGCGCCGCGAGTACCCCACCGTGCTCGAGCTCGTCGGACGCACGCCGATCGTGCGGCTCGAGCGCCTCTCGCGTGACGTCCCGGGCGAACTCCTCGCGAAGCTCGAGTACCTGAACCCCGGCGGCTCGGTCAAGGATCGGATCGGCCTCGCGATGGTCGAGGCGGCGGAGAAGGACGGTCGCCTGCGCCCGGGCGGCACGATCGTCGAGCCGACGTCGGGCAACACGGGTGTCGGCCTGGCGATGGCGGCTGCCCTGCGCGGCTACCGCTGCATCTTCGTGATGCCCGACAAGATGAGCCAGGAGAAGATCTCGATGCTCCGCGCGTACGGCGCCGAGGTCGTCATCACGCCGACGGCCGTCGATCCGCACTCACCCGAGAGCTACTACGCGGTCTCGGATCGGCTCGCCGAGGAGATTCCCGGCGGGTTCAAGCCCGACCAGTACTCGAACCCGGCGAACCCCGAGGCGCACTACGAGACGACCGGTCCCGAGCTCTGGGAGCAGACGAACGGCGGGGACGTCGACGCCGTCGTCATCTCGGTGGGGACCGGTGGGACGATCACCGGCGTCGGCCGCTACTTCAAGGAGCACGGCTCGAGGGCGCGCATCGTGGCCGTCGATCCCGAGGGCTCCGTCTTCACCGCCGACGCGGAGCACCCCGAAGGGCCGTACCTCGTCGAGGGGATCGGGAAGGAGTGCTGGCCGGATACGCTGGACGCGTCGGTCGTGGACGAATGGGTGCGCGTGTCCGACCGCGACTCGTTCCTCGCGGCGCGCCGACTTGCGCGCGAGGAGGGCCTGCTCGTCGGGGGCTCCACGGGCTCGACCGCATGGGCCGGGGTCCAGGTCGCGAAGGGGCTCGGGCCCGACGCACGCGTCCTCATGATGTTCCCCGACTCCGGCCGCTCGTACCTGTCGAAGTTCTACGACGACAACTGGATGATCCAGTACGGGTTCCTCGAGCGGACGACGCCGCCGCCTGCGATCGAGGAGGTGCTTCGCTTCCGGCGGGCCGGCCACGAGGTTCCCGACCTCGTCACCATCGGGTCGCACGAGAAGGTCGGCGCCGCGATCGACGCGATGCAGCGATACGGCATCTCCCAGCTCCCGGTGGTGCGGGACGAGCCGGTCGACTCGCTCGCCGACGTCGTCGGGTCGCTCCAGGAGCGCGAGCTGCTCGACCGCGTCTTCAGGAACGCCGACGCGCTGAACGAGGAGGTCGCAGTGGCGATGCAGCCGCCTCTGCCGGCCGTCGACGCCGACGCGTCGGTCGACCAGGTCTACGAGGGGCTCTCGAGCGGGAGCGGGGCGGTCGTGGTCGTCACCGCGGGCCGCCCCGCCGGGATCCTCACGCGCTCTGATCTGCTGGAGTTCCTCGCGGCGCGCCGCTCGCAGGTCGAGCAGCCGTAGCCTTTCGCGGGAACTCGGCGCGGATCGCCACGTATACCGCGCCGATGACGAGCGCGGCGCCGGCGAGCGTCCACGGGCTCGGCCGCTCCCCGAGGAACGCCATCCCGAGGGCGATCGCCACCAGCGGGTTCACGTACTGGTGGGTGACGACGAGCGAGATCGGCGCGACCCGCAGGAGCCACGCGTACGCCGAGAAGCCGACGATCGAGCCCATCACGACGAGGTAGGCCCACGCGAGCAGCGAGTCGAGCGCGAAGGTGCCCGACCCGACCTCGCCGTACTCGCCGAACACTGCCGCGCCGAGGAGCAGGATCGTGCCGCCCGCCGCCATCTCGTAAACCGAGCCGACGAAGGGGTCGCTCGGAAGAGCGAGTCGCTTCGAGAGGAAGGACCCGAGCGTCCACGACATGGATGCGCTCACCATGATCGCGAGACCGAGCGCCGTCGATCCTGCGCCCAGTCCGGGGGCGACCACGAGGCCCAGGCCGACCAGCCCCGTCAGCGTGCTCAGGCGCGTCGCACGCGCGGGGTTCTCGCCGGCGATGAGGCGCAGGACGATGATCTGCAGCGGCACTGTGCCGGCGATGATCGCCGCGACGCTCGAGTCGATCCTCGTCTCGGCGACGTGGACGAGCCCGACGCCGAGCCCGAGCAGCAGGCCGCCCGCGATCGCGCATGCACGCAGCTCGGCACGCGTGACTCTCAGCGACTTCCCGCGCCACACGAGGATGGCCGCAAGGAGCGTCGCCGCCACGAAGAAGCGCGAGCCGGCCGCGAGCAGCGGGGGGATCGTGTCGACCGCGACCTTGATCCCGAAGTACGTCGACCCCCAGACGACGTACACGACGAGGAGTGCGGCCCAGACGTGCTTGGCGGGAGCGGTCACGAAGAGACGAGCACGGTTGCGGGCACGTGTGTCAGAACGAACAGCGTCCCGCGTCCACTCCGCCGGGTCGATTCGAGCTGCTACTGAGCTCGTCCGCTCGAACTGATCGCACTACGATCGCCGGGATGGTGAGGATCCGCGCTGCAACGGACGCGGACGGTCCGGTCCTACTGGCTCTGGCCGATCGCCTTCGTGAAGGCGTCGCGCCTTGGCGAGATGAGGGTGCAGTCGTCGATGCCGTTCGCGGATGGGTCGAGGCCTCGGTCGCGGCGATCGACGAGGCCGGGCACGCCGTGCTCGTCGCGGAGCTCGGGAGCACGATCGTCGGCTTCGTGACACTCGGCCCCGGCAGTCACTGGTCGGGTGTCGCCGAGCCCTCGATCGGCGAGCTCGTCGTCGCCCCCGAGGCCGAAGGCCAGGGGATCGGCACGGCGCTGGTGGAGGCAGTCATGGCGCATGCGCGCAGCGAGGGCCACGCGCGCGTCAGCGTCAGCACCGGCGCGGCGAACGCCCGCGCGCTCGGCCTCTACCGACGGTTGGGCTTCGAGGACGAGGACGTCACGCTCAGCCGTCGCCTTACCTAGCGGCGCCTCAATCCCAGCGGCGGGAGAGCCGGAACGCGGCGTTGATGAGGCCGACGTGGCTGTACGTCTGCGGGAAGTTCCCGCTCTGCTCCAGCGTGTCCGGGAGGATGTCCTCGGAATAGAGACCGAGGCCGTTGTCGAGGCTCAGCAGCCGGTCGAAGAGCTCGCGCGCCTCGTCGGTGCGGCCGATCAGCGCGAGCGCCTCGACGAGCCAGAACGTGCACACCGTGAACGCCGCCTCCATGTGGCCGAAGTCGTCGCGCACGGTGTAGCGCCGCAGCAGGCCGCCGTCGACGGACAGGCCCTTGCGGATTGCATCCACGTGCCGGTCCGCGCGCGGATCACCGGGCTCGAAGTACCCGAGGTGGACCGCCAGGAGCATCGCCGCATCGAGTTGCGGCTCACCCGCGACCTGGGTCAGCGCGCCGACCTCGTCGTTCCAGCAGCGGGTCTCGAGGATGTCCTTCGCGCGTGCCTCGACGGAGCGAGCGTGTGCCCCGAGCTCGGGTGCCTCGAGCGCCTCGGCGACCTCCACGGCGCGCCGCGCTCCCGCCCAGTGCATGAGCACGGAGAAGCTGTGCAGCCGCGTCTTCCCGCGAAACTCCCAGAGGCCGGCGTCGGGCTCCTCGAGCCGCGCGTCCATCTGGTCGACGAGGGTCTGGATCATCTCCACGGCGGTGTGCCTCGGCACCTCGCCGACGAAGCGGGCGTCGAGGAAGAGCCTCGACACGCCGAGCACCATCTCGCCGTAGACGTCGTTCTGGACGTGCTCGAACGCCTGGTTGCCGATCCGCACCGGACCGTCGCCGTTGAAGCCGGAGAGGTGGTCGAGGATGCGCTCCTCCGCGTCGGAATCGCCGTTGATCCGGTAGGCGGGCTGGAGCACGCCGCCGCGCTGCTCGCAGAGGTTGCGGAGGTACTCGAGGAAGATCTCCATCTCCTCGGAGTGGCCGAGGCGCTCGAACGCGTTCAGCGTGAAGTACGCGTCGCGCAGCCAGCAGAAGCGGTAGTCCCAGTTGCGCCCCGATCCCGGGTGCTCGGGAATGCTCGTCGTCGTCGCGGCGAGCAGCGCGCCCGTGTCCTCGTACTGGTGCAGCTTGAGCGCGAGCGCCGAGCGCACGACCTCCTGCTGGTAGTCGCGCGGAACGCGCGTGCCCTTCACCCAGCGGCGCCAGTAGTCGAGCGTGCGCTCGAGGAAGCGCTCGGCGGTCTCCTCGAGGCCGGCCTCGAGCGGCTCGCCCCAGGTGAGCACGAGGTGCCGGTCGTGCTCGAGGAGGAACGGCCGCTCGTCCTCGACGTACGTGAGCGGAACGTTGGTGGTGAGCCGAACCGGCGTCGGGAACCCCGTGAACTCGATGTGGTTCGAGGCGCGCCAGCGCCCGATCGCCCCCAGCCCGT
>DASTWH010000080.1:0-5582 GCA_035758735.1 Gaiellaceae bacterium | reverse complement strand
GCCCTCATCCACGCTGCGACGATGGTGACCGCAGGCGTCTACCTCCTCGTCCGTGCCAGCCCGATCTTCGAGGCCGCTCCCGACGTCCAAGCGCTGGCGGCGATTCTCGGCGCAATCACGCTGCTCGTCGCCGGAGTGGTCGCCCTCGTGCAGTGGGACATCAAGCGCGTCATCGCGTACTCGACGATGTCGCAGATCGGGTACATGTTCCTCGCGGCCGGGATCGGCGCCTACGGCTACGCGATCTTCCACCTCATGACGCACGCCTTCTTCAAGGCGCTGCTGTTCATGACGGCGGGCCTCGTCATCCACCACTTGGACGGCGAGCAGGACATCCGCAAGATGGGCGGGCTCCGGTCGGTCATGCCGCGTACGCACGTCGCCTTCGCCGTCGGCGGCCTCGCGCTGATGGGGATCCCGATCTTCTCGGGCTTCTGGTCGAAGGACGGGATCGTCTCGGCAGCGTTCGCGAGCGGAGACGCGCTCGGGTACACGCTCGCCGCCGCGGGTCTCGTCGGGGCGCAGCTCACTGGCCTGTACACGACGCGCCTCTACTTCGCCGTCTGGCGCGGCGAGCAGAGCGACTTCGTCCGGGAGCACGCTCACGAGGGGCATGGCGAGGGGCCACGCACGATGACGGTCCCGGTCGGCGTACTCACTGTGCTCGCCACGATCGGCGGCCTCGTCGTCATCCCCGGGGTCTGGGAGCCGTTCCTGCACTGGATCGACGAGACGGCCGAGCCCCTGGTGCAGGCGACCGTCACCGAGGACTACGCGACGAGTGCGGTCGCCGTGTCGCTCGCGCTCATCGGGTTCTTCCTCGCTCGGCGCGCATTCGAGAGGGGCCGCCAGGTCGTGACGAATCCCGGCATCTGGCGCGTCCTCGAGCACAAGCTCTACTTCGACGAGGCATACGACGCGCTCTTCTACCGGCCCGCCGCAGCGCTCTCCGTCGCGCTCCGCCGGAACGTCGAGGAGCCCGTCGTCGAGCGGTCGCTCGACGAGATCGGCTCGGGCACGATCCAGGTCGGCGGTGAAGTCGGCCGTATCCAGTCCGGGCTCCTCCGTATCTACGCGATCGCCGTCGCCTTCGCCGTCTGCGTCCTCGTCGTCGTCTTCGTGGCGGTCCGCTAGCCGATGCTGACGACCGCCCTCATCGTGCTGCCCATCGCCGCTGCGCTGGTCGTCGCGGTCCTCCCGCTCCCGCGAGAGACCACCGCGGGCCTCGCGTTCCTCGCAGCGCTGATGGAGGTCGGGCTGTGGATCGTCGCCGCGTCGCAGTACGACTTCGACGAGAGCGGGCTCCAACTCGACACCTCGCGCGAGTGGGTCGAGAGCCTCGGGATCTCGTACTCGGTCGGCTTCTACGGCTTCTCCATCTGGCTCGCGGGCGCCACCGTCGTCGTCTTCGCGGCCGCGATCGGCTACGCGGTGTGGGTCGGACGCGACCGCTCGCGCGCGTACTACGCGCTCATGCTCTTCCTGACCGGCGCGGTCGTCGCGACCTTCGCCGCGCAGGACCTCCTGCTGTTCTACGTCTCGTTCGAGGCGATGCTGATCCCGCTCTACGTCCTCGTCGGCGTCTGGGGCGGCGAGCGGCGGCAGGCGGCGACGGTGACGTTCGTCATCTACACGATGGCGGGCTCCCTTCTGATGCTCGCGTCGGTCGTCGCGTTCGGCGTGACCCAGGGGACGTTCTCCCTCACCGAGTCCGGGACGAGCGACAACGTCTGGATCTTCCTCGGCTTCGCAATCGCCTTCGCGGTGAAGGCGCCGCTGTTCCCGTTCCACGGCTGGCTACCGCTCGCGTACCGCGAGGCGCCCGTGGAGGTGGCCGCGGTCCTGTCCGCGGTCGTGTCGAAGACCGCCATCTACGGCTTCTTGCGCATCGGCATCCCCAAGTTCCCGGATCCCGCCGACGACCTGTCCGGGCTGATCCTCGTGCTCGCGAGCGCCGGCCTCGTATACGGCTCCGTGCTCGCGTTCCGCTCGCCCGACCTCCGCGGCGTCATCGCTTACTCGTCGATGGCCCAGATGGGGCTCATCACCCTGGGCGTGTTCGCATTCGACGACCTCGGCATCGACGGCGCCATCCTCCAGTCGGTCGCGCACGGGCTCGTCTCGGCGAGCATGTTCCTCCTCGTCGGCATGGTCGAGCGGCGCTGCGGCACGGGCGAGCTGGACGAGCTGGGAGGGATGGCTCGCGGCCGTCCGACGCTGGCCACCGTCGTGCTGATCGGGGGGATGATCGCGCTCGCCGTTCCCGGCTCCGCGACCTTCGCCGGCGAGTTCCTGATCATGGCCGGGGTGTACGGCCAGGGCTGGGGGTACTCGGTCGTGGTCGCGCTCGGCGTCGTGCTGGCGGCCATGTACACGCTCCGCCTGATCTCGGCGATCCTGCACGTGAAGCCCGGACGCGCCGTGCGGGAGGAGGCGCTCGACCTGCGCGTCGGAGAGCTGGGCCTCGTCATCCCGCTGCTGCTCGTGCTCCTCGGCCTCTCGATCTGGCCCGCGCTCGTCAGCGAGAGCTCGTTCGAGCGCGGTGACTGGGCCGCGTACCCGACCGCGGAGAGCCCGCCGTGATCGCGGCCATCGACACGCCGTCCGTCGACTGGCTGGCGCTCTCGCCCCCGATCGCGCTCCTGGCAGCCGCCGGGGTCGCGCTCCTGTCGGCGCTCCTCCCGGAGTGGACCCGCAAGGCGATTTCGGCTACCGCCGCGGTCGCAGGATTCGTGGTCGCCACCGGGCTCGCCGTGTACCTGTTCGAGGAGAGCTCGACGCCCGAGGTCTTGCTCGACGGGTCGATGAGCCGGGACCAGCTCGCCGCCATGGCACAGGCGATCCTCGGGGTCACCGGCGCCGCGGTCGTGCTCGCGTCGTGGGGAGAGCGGCGACGCGCGAACCACGCCGAGTACTACGCGCTCCTCGCGACAGCAGGCGCCGGGATGGCGTTCTTCGTGAGCGCGGACAACCTCATGACGCTGTTCCTCGGGCTCGAGTGGTTCTCGCTCTGCTTGTACATCCTCGTCGCCATCGACTCCGAGCGCGAGACGTCGCTCGAGGCGGGCCTCAAGTACCTCATCGTCGGCGGCTTCGGATCGGCCGTGCTGCTGTTCGGCTCGGCTCTGGTCTACGGAGCGACCTCGGAGCTCGGCTTCGACGCGATCGGCTCGGCGGACCCGTCGAGCGAGGCCTTCCTCTTCGCCGGGCTCGCGATGATCCTCGCAGGGCTCGCCTTCAAGGTCTCGGCCGCGCCGTTCCACATGTGGACGCCGGACGTGTACCAGGGGTCACCGACCTCGGTCACCGCCTTCATGTCGGCAGCGACGAAGACGGCCGCGCTCGTCGTGATGCTCCGCGTGCTCGTCACAGCGTTCCCGGAGCAGTCGGACGTGTGGACGATCGCAGTCGCCGTGCTGGCGGCGATCTCGCTCGCCTGGGGCAACCTGGGTGCCCTCGCCCAGCGTGATCTGAAGCGGATGCTCGCGTACTCGTCGATTTCACACGCCGGCTTCATGCTCATGGCGATCTCCGCGAACTCGGAGCGCGGCGGTGAGGCGCTTCTCTACTACCTCGTCCCGTACTCGGCGATGTCCGTGGGCGCGTTCGCCGTCGTCGCCGCGCGCGAGCGCGAGCTGCAGGCGCCGGTCACGCTCGACTCGCTCGCGGGGATGGGCTGGGAGCGGCCGTACTACGGCATCGCGCTGTGGACGTTCATGCTCGGCATGGCCGGCTTTCCGCTCACCGGCGGGATCTTCGGAAAGCTGTTCGTCTTCTCGGCGGCGTACGACGCAGGCGAGTGGTGGCTCGTGCTCATCGGAGTGGCCGCCACGGCGATCTCACTCGGCTACTACCTGAACGTCGTGCGCTGGCTGTACATGCGCTCCGGCACGGAGCTGCGCCTCGCCGTCGCCGGCGGATCGCCTCCCCGCGACCCGGCTCTCGGACTGGCCGTCGCGGCCGCCGTGACCGTGACGGTCGGGTCCTTCTTCGTCGTCCAGCCGATCCTCGACGTCGCCTCCGACGCCGCTGCGTCGCTTCCGTTCTAGGCTTTTCCCATGGCGACGGAGCTGACCTGGCTCGGGCATGCGTCGTTCCGCGTGGACACACCGGGCGGCAAGCGCGTGTACGTCGACCCGTTCCTCAAGGGGAACCCGAGCTGTCCCGAGTCGGAGCTCGAGCCGGAGCGGTGCGACCTCATCCTCCTCACGCACGGTCACGACGACCATGTCGGCGACACCGTCGCGATCCACCAGCGGCTCGGGTGCCCGGTGGTCGCGCCGGTCGAGCTGCGCGGATGGCTGTCGGGACAGGGTGTCGAAGAGAACTGGGGCCATGCGCCCAACAAGGGCGGAACACTGGCGATCGCGGGCGTCAAGGCAACGTTGACGGACGCGAACCACTCCTCCAGCACGTCCGACGGCACGTATGCGGGCGAGCCGACCGGGATCGTCCTCGAGCTGGAAGACGGCTTCAAGATCTACTTCGCCGGCGATACGAACGTGTTCGGGGACATGTCCCTCATCGGGCGCATCTACTCGCCCGACGTCGCCGTCCTCCCCATCGGGGATCACTACACGATGGGCCCGCGCGAGGCGGCGGTCGCGATCGAGCTGCTCGGCGTCATCCGCGTCGTGCCCTGCCACTACGGAACCTTCCCTCTGCTGACGGGGACACCCGAGGCGCTGCGCGAGCTCGCGCCTCCCGGCGTCGAGATCCTCGCGGTCGACCCCGGGGAGACGATCTCGTTCTGATGCGCGAGCGCTGGTTCGGCGCGACGGGGCGCAAGGTGCCCGAGATCGTGCTCGAAGGCACCATCGAGCTCGGCGATGCACTCGTCCTTGACGACGTCTCCGATGTCCGGGCGATCCACGACGCGCACCATGCGGGAAAGCCCGTGGTCGTGAGATGCTCGACGCCCCAGCAGGTGCATGCGGCGTTGTCGCTCGGCCCCGTAGCCTGCGCGCTCGTCCGTGACGAGGCCCTGCTCGCGCTCGACCTCGCGGAGATGACGTACGGCTAGCCCGGTCGTCGCGACCTACTCGATCTGCGCGTGCGACCTCGAGGCGCGCCAATGGGGCGTGGCAGTGCAGTCGAGGTTCCTGGCCGTCGGTTGCGTCGTCCCGTGGGCGGAGCCGCTCGTCGGGGCGATCGCCACGCAGTCGTATGCGAACCCGCGGTATGGATCCGACGGACTGGCGCTTCTCCGCTTGGGCGTCTCGGCCGAAGACGCCGTCGCAGGGCTGACGGCCGCTGATGACGGCCGCGCGCAGCGCCAGCTGGGAATCGTCGACGGCGAGGGACGCTCCGCCTCCTACACCGGCGACGAGTGCCACGCCTGGGCCGGCCACCGCACGGGCCACGGCTATGCCGCGCAGGGCAACATCCTCGTCTCCGCGGAGACCGTGGACGCCCTCGCCGACACGTTCGAGGCCACCCGCGGGATGTCGCTCGCCGAGCGCCTCCTCGACTGCCTGGACGCTGCACAGGCGGCGGGCGGCGACAGCCGCGGCCAGCAGTCCGCAGCGCTTCTCGTCGTCGGCCCGGACCAGGGATACGCCGCGCTTTCCGACATCCTCGTC
>DASTWH010000050.1:0-16026 GCA_035758735.1 Gaiellaceae bacterium | reverse complement strand
CGGCCGCCTCGCTCGGCGGCGTCATCGACACTGCGGACGAGGGTCTCCCGTTCGCCGGCTCGGTCGGCATGACGCTCGCGTGGGTCGCGCTCCTCACGGTCCTCGCGCTCGTCCGCACCGGCCGCCGCGACGTCACCTGAGAGGGCGGCACATCTAGGCTGATCCGATGGCCGCGCCCGTTCGCAAAGGGGAGGAGCTCGAGCTCCACATCGACTCGCTCGCCTACGGCGGCAACGGGGTCGGACGCCTCGACGGGTTCGTGGTGTTCGCGCGCGGCGGATTGCCCGGAGACACGGTTCGCACGCGCGTGACGAAGGTGAAGCGAGGCTTTGCCGAGAGCGTGGTCACGCAGCTCGTCGCGCCGAGCGAGGGCCGCGTCGAGGCGCCCTGCCGCCACTTCGGTGTCTGCGGCGGGTGTCGCTTCCAGGATCTCGCGTACGACGTCCAGCTCGCCGAGAAGGAGCGCCAGGTACGGGATGCGCTCGTCCGCATCGGGCGGTTCCCGGAGCCGCCGCTCGAGCCGATCGTCCGAGCGGAATCCGAGTACGGCTATCGCAACAAGCTCGAGTACTCCTTTACCGCGGGCGATGACGGCCTCGAGCTCGGCTTCCATCGTGCCGGGCGCTGGGACGAGGTGATCGACATCGAGGAATGCCTCCTCACCACCGACCTCGGCAATGCCATTCGCCTGGCCGTGCGCGCGTGGGCGCGCGAGGAGCAGCTTCCGCCGTACGACCAGGAGACCGGCCGCGGGTACCTCCGTCACCTCGTCGTGCGTGAGGGGCGGAATACGGGGCAGGTCCTCGTTGTGCTCGTCACCGCACCCGGAGAACGCTTCGAGACGGGATACCTCGTCGACGTTCTGCGCCGCTTCCCCGAGGTGCGCTCAGTCCACTGGGCGATCAACGACACGCCCGCGGAACAGACGAACCTCCCGACGAAGCTGCTGTGGGGAGACGAGGCGATCGAGGAGGAGATCCTCGGGCTCCGTTACCGCGTTCGCCCGTCGGCGTTCTTCCAGACGAACACGGCGATGGCCGCCCGGCTGTACGAGCTCGCGCGTGAGTTCGCCGCGCTCGAGGGTGACGAGAACGTGTACGACCTCTACTGCGGAACGGGCACGATCGGCCTCGCGCTCGCCGCGGGCGCGCGGTCAGTGTGGGGGCTCGAGATATCCGAGGAGGCCGTGGCGTGCGCGATCGAGAACGCCGAGCTCAACGGCATCGAGAACGCGCGCTTCTTCGCCGGGAACGTCGGCCAGACGATCGAGGAGTTGCGCGAGGAGGCCGGTAGCCCCGACGTCGTGGTCGTCGACCCGCCCCGCGCCGGTCTCGCGGGCAAGGCGCTACGGCGTACCGGTGAGCTCGGCGCCCCGAGGCTCGTCTACGTGTCGTGCAACCCGACGACGCTCGCCTCGGACCTCCAGGTGCTCCGGGACGAGTACGGGTACGAGCTCGAGCGCTGCCGCCCCGTCGACATGTTCCCGCACACGCCGCACGTCGAGTCGGTCTCGGCGCTCAGCCTGCCTCGCTAGTACCGGCGCGAGCGCGCCGGACGTCGTGCCAGAGCAGATCGACATTCGGCGCGAGAAACCCGAGGCAGATCGCTGGCAGCGCGGGGAGTCCGGCAACGCTGTCCCACGACCAGACGAGGACGAGAGTGGCGCCGAGGCACGCGCACATTGCGACCCACGTCGCGGTCACGCGGAGGCGGAAGCGGTCGGCGGCTGCGAGGAAGAGAGAGAAGAAGATGATGTCGGGCGGCCCGAGGCTGACCGTCGCAGTCTCGCCGGGTGTCGGGAACCCGACGGCGACGTTCTCGAAGATCCCCGGACGCTCCTCCACGACGTACTCCGTCGGCCCGGCCGCCACGGACCAGATGTCGACCCAGGGCACGAGCACCGCCACGAGTGCGATCCACCAGAGCTCCTCGAACAGCGTGAGGAACCAGAAGCCCGTGAGCGCGTAGCAGGCGAGCTTCGCGACGTTGGCGACGGAGTCGACGTCGAGCACCTCCAAGACCAGGGCAGCCGCCCCGGAGCTCGCGGCGAGCACGAGCAGCTGCAACATCCGCAGGCGGGCGAGCGGCAGAGCGAGCCAGATTGCTGCGGCGAACGCCGGGAAGACGACAATGGCGTGGAAGACGACGTCCACGCCGGACGGGAGCTCAGGCAGGTGCCGCGCCACGGCGCCGTACACGGCGAGCACGACGAGCAGGAGGAGGAGCGCCGCGCTTCGGCTTCGGCTGAGCGGGAGTGACGGTCGAAGGGTCATTGCGACGCGGCCGCGGAAGCGGCCGCCTTCAGGGATCTTGGCGCGACCGGAGTCCGCACTCGCGGATTCCGGTCTTGCGCACTAGTACGGCGGCTGCTCCGCCCACCACGGGCCGAGCGCCTTGAAGGCGTTCCAGAACGCCGTCTTCGCCGGCGCCTCGTCGAGCGCGTCGTCGATGTCCGGCGTCACGAGTGCCTGGATCGTCGGCGTGAACCGCTGCATCGTCCCGACGGCCCCGTCATCGAGACGATCGGACAGCGGGAACTCGAGGTCGTTCACGAACTCGACGGTCCGGTCGCCCATCGCGACGAGCAGCGTCGGCTGGACGATGTGGACCTCCCGCGTCAGCCACGCGGCAGCGTCCGCCGGATCCTCCGTGCCGAACTTCAGGCAGTTCGTCCCGTAGACGGCGAGGGGGTCGACGTGCAGGCGCTGCAACGACTTGAGCACGGCCTGTCCGGAGCGTCCGAAGAATGCGACGCCTTCCTGGATCTCCGACGGCTGGGGCGAGAACTTCAGGAGCATGACGTCGGCCAACGGGTGCCCGGAGCCGACGACGGGGACGCGCAGCTCGTCGCCTGCGCGCGCGAGCTCGTCCCCGAGCTCGTTGATCTCGGAGATCGCCTTTTTGAGGTACCGCTCGTAGATCTCGTCGGTGGGCACGGAGGCGGGCACGGGGTCTGAACCACCTTCTCCCTCAGAGAACCCTTTCCTTGACCTGGGCGACCCACTTGAGCGACTGGAGGTACGCGAGCGACTTCGGGCGGCGCAGGATGTCCGCCGTGCGGAGCGAGAGGAGGAACTCCTCCGGGCCTTCGAAGCGGCGCATCCTGACCACCCCCGTCCCGACACCCTGCAGGACATGGGCATCCGAGCCGGCCCCCTGGAGGAGCCGGTACTTCCGCGCGAAGCGCAGCGCCTCGTCGTTGAACGCCTCGCGGAGGAGCCGCGCGTTGTAGACCTCGAGGACGTCGATCTCGGCCAGATGCCGGTGGAGCGTCGCCGGGTCCGGGATGGAGTGCATGCGGTCGAACGGGTGGGGCACGTAGACGAGGCCGCCCTGGTCGCGGATCGCTGCCACGGTGTCCGCGAACGTCATGCCGCGAGGGATCTCCTCCTCGAGGAAGAGCCCGATCACCTCACCCTGGTTGTCGGTCTTCACCTCCTCGCCCGGAATGACGATCAGGTCGCGCTCGCTCGCGAGCTCGACCGCCTCGAGGGCACCGCCGAAGACGTTGTGATCGGTGACGGCGATGCCGCCGAGCCCGATTGCCTCGGCGTGATCGACGAGCTCGTGCGCCGGGATCGAGCAGTCGTGCGACCAGTCCGTGTGCATATGGAGGTCGATCGTGATCCACTCGCGGTCCGCGAGCGGATCGACGTCCTCGTCGGTGCGCGGCCGGCGCTTGCGTGTGAGCCGTGTGTAGACGCGGTCGAGCTCGTCGGCGACGACGTCGAAGCTCTGCGTCTCCGCGAATCGACGGGCGGCGTCGCCCTCAGCCGACCGCTCGGCCGCGTCGCCTACCAGTCGCGCGACGGCTGCGACTGCATCGTCCTCGCCCTTCGCGGGAACCACGGCGGCTCCGCAAGCGGCCGCCTCGAGGGCGAGTCGTTCCTCGCCCCCCGGGGCTGCCACGAAGATCGCGGCCGGCGCCAGGGTCTCGACCCGCTGCTGCGTGCTGCGGGCGGCGCGCACCCGGACGCGCCCGCGCACCGACCTCGGGATGGCCGGCCGGAAACCGAGCGGCTTGGTATGGAGCAGCAAGGCCTCCCAGCCCGGCAGCTCGGCGAGGAGTCGGAGGAGCGCACGGGTGGTGAGGCGACCCGAGGGCTCGAGCTCGACGACGAGCAGAGCTCGTTTCCGTCCCGGCGCGAACGTGTCGACGTCCACGCCGAGCGGGACGATCCCGTACTCGCCCTCGAACCGCTCACCGGCGGCCTCGGCGGTTGCCTCGGAGGTCGCGAGGAGCGCGTCGACGCGCGCGCGGAGGCGATCTCGTCGCGAGCGCCGCGCCGGATAGACCAGCCGGTCTTCGGAGAAGAACGTCGCCGCGGTGAGGGCATGCGTCGAGTCGAGCGCGAGGTACGAGATGCTCGGCAACCCCGGCTCGAATCCGTGCACCACGTCGAATCGGCCCTTCGTCAGTGCCGTTCGGAGGTTCGCTCGAACTGCAACCGGAACCCCCATGTTCGTGCGACGCGAAAGCGGGATCGACGGTCCGACTGCGATCACGTCCGCGTCCGACCCGCGCTGGAGCGCCCGGCGACCCGCGAGCAGGTCCCGTCCGCGCGACGACGCCGCGAGGATCGTCACTTCGTGCCCACGGGCGCGCAGCGCCTTCGCGGCACCGTCGACGTGCGCGTTGACCTCGTGCGGCTGCGACCACGCGAAGGGCGTGACGAAGCAAATCCTGAGGCTCACCGGTCGCAAGTTACAGCGTCGAACTCGGGGCGACAGCTAGCCGCGTCGTCGCAGGACGAGCCTCTCGCCGGGATGCAGATCCACGGCGACGCCGTCCTTCGAATGCGTGGCGACGAGCTCGACCCCGTCCAGCTCGGCGACGACGCGCTCGCCTCCAGGCGGTGACCCCGCCGCCGAGAAGCGCTGGAGCACCGGGACGAGGAGGTACGCGAGCCCGGTGAGGATCCAGAGAACCGCGATGACGCGTCCGAGATCGTCCCCCGAGTCGTCGCGCCAGATCGCCATGTAGGAGACGGCGGCGGAGGCAGTCGCGAGCGCACCCGCGACCCAGGCGAGCCGAACGAGCGCAGGCGACCTCCCGAGCAGCCGTGCGGTGACGGCGATGAGCGCGGCGACGAGGGCGAGGATCCCTGCCCAGCCCCAGCGCCAGGAATCGCCTTCGCCCTCGAAGACGAAGTCCCAGATCGAGTAGGCGATGGCCGCGAACGCAGGCCCCGAGACGGCGACCGCGGCCCAGCCGAGGAGACGGGAGCCGTGCTCGACGAGCACGAGCCCGGCGACCAGCGTCGAGCCGGCGAGGAGGACGGCGGCCAGCGTTCCGAGGATGCGTCCGTCCGTGTCGGAGAAGTCGCCGCGGAGCACGGCGACGAGAGCGACGAGCGCGGCGGCGACGAGGATCGCCGCCGCGCCGATCCAGAAGATCCGGCTGAGCCGGACCCGGGTCACGCCTTTGCGGCCGCCTTCTTCTTCGAGACCGCGTTCTTCACGATGAAGCGCTCGATGTCCTCGCGCGCCTCGTCGTCGCGGATCTGCCTGGGCGGCGACTTCATGAGATACGCGCTCGGTGCCTCGAGCGAGCCCGCGATGCCGTTGTTCAGTGCGAGCTTCGCCAGGCGGACGGCGTCGATGACGATGCCGGCCGAGTTCGGCGAGTCCCATACCTCGAGCTTGAGCTCGACGTTGAGCGGCACGTCGCCGAAGGACGAGCCCTCCATGCGGATGTATGCCCACTTGCGATCGGTGAGCCACGGCACGTAGTCCGACGGGCCGACGTGGACGTTCGTGTCGCCGATGTCGTAGTCGAGCATCGAGGTCACGGCGTTCGTCTTCGAGATCTTCTTCGACTCGAGCCGCTCGCGCTCGAGCATGTTGCGGAAGTCCGAGTTACCGCCGACGTTCAACTGCATCGTGCGGTCGAGGTGGACACCGCGGTCTCCGAAGAGCGTCGTCAGCACACGGTGTGTGATCGTCGCGCCGACCTGCGACTTGATGTCGTCGCCGATGATCGGCACGCCGGCCTCCTCGAAGCGCTTCTGCCAGTACCGCTCGCGGGCGATGAAGACGGGCATGCAGTTCACCATCGCGACGCCCGCCTCGAGGATCTGCTCCGTGTACCACTTCGTCGCCGCCTCGGAGCCGACGGGGAGGTAGTTCACGACGACGTCGGTGCCGGTCTCCTTGAGGATGCCGACGACGTCGTCAGTCGAGCCCGGCGCCTTCTCGACGACCTGGGCCATGTACTTGCCGATGCCGTCGTGCGTCATCCCACGCGAGACCTTCACGCCGGTCTTCGGGACGTCCGAGAACTTGATCGTGTCGTTCGGATGCGCCCAGATGGCGTCGGCGAGATCGACGCCGACCTTGCCCTTGACGACATCGAAAGCGGCAGTGAACTCGATGTCCGAGATGTGGTACCCGCCGAGGTCGACGTGCATGAGGCCCGGGACCGTGTCGTCGGGGTTCGCGTCCTTGTAGTACTCGACCCCCTGGAGGAGCGAGTTGGCGCAGTTGCCCACGCCGATGATCGCGACGCGCACCTTGTCCTTCGCGCGCGCGCCGTTCTTCGAGCCGTTGGTCGAAGCCATGGGTTTCCTTCCCTTTCGATTGCTCTGGGCCGGGACGCCGAGGCCGTCGGCGAGCGCGGCGAGGATGACGTCGTTCGCGTTGGAGCCGCGCCGCGACGCCTCCGCATGGATTTCGTCCTTCAGCTCCTGCGGGACACGGAGGAGCAGAACGGGACTGGAACCTGCTAGCACTTTGCGTCGGCGGCCTGTCGGCGTATGGCTGACGCCGAACTCGTCGGCGAGGATGCCGACGGCCACGTCGTTGACGTTCGAGGTGCGCCGCGCAGTCTCGCGGACGAGCGCCGCTTTCAGTGGGGCGGGCATCCTGACCAGGATGCCCGCTCGTTTAGATGAAGTGCTAGCAGTCAAACTGCTAGCACTCTAGCGCATCTTGCAGCGCTATGCCTGCATTCAGCGACCGAGCGGCGTGATCGTTCGCCTGTACGCGGCTCTGCTCCGCGGCTTGCTGGCGAGGTCCCAGAGCGAGCCCGGTCTGCTCGAGAAGTACGCGAGGAGCTCGGTTCGCGAGTGGCTCTTGACCCACGTGGCCATGCGCTCCACGTAAGCGGGATCGTCGATCCCCCAGAGCCCCCATTCGGCAATGGCGTAGGGCTTCCGCGGATGTGCTGCATACAGGGCGTCATTCGCCTCCCACGCCGCCTTGAACCCCTGGTCGTACAGGTCGTTGGCCACGACGTCGACGTACGCGTCACCGGGGTAGTACGCCTTCGGCGCGTTCGCGGGAATGTCCGGTGCCCCGTAGCCCTGTGGATTCCAGACCATTCGCGCCGCGGTGACCGGAAGATCGCCCGGGACGCGGGGTCCGCCGAGCTTGAGCAGCTGCTTGTTGAGGCGTGCAGCCGGCCCGCCGCGTGCGATCACGGCGATCCGTGCGAACGCGCGACGGAACGCCTGCGTCGAGTAGCGGGGCCCCTTCGACGAGCCGGTCTTCGTGAACGCCGAGTACTCGTTCCAGTGTCCGTTCATCTCGGGCATCGGGCGCACGTAGACCGTGGCTCCGAAGTCCGCCAGCGCGCGGTTGAGCGCGAGGAGGAAGGAGTCGCCGCGACCCTGCGCGATGTCGAGCGGGCTGACGACGCCTCCGGTCTTGATCGCGATCATCGGGAGGGGCGCGAGCTGGGCGAGGAGCTTCGGGATCGTGTTCGGCTGGTGCCATCCGATGAATGAGTGCACGACAGCGGAGCGCTGACCCGTCTGCTGCTGGAACCGGGCAGGACTGCCGAGCACGCCGAGCTGCACGCGAGCCGCAGCCTCGGACCGCGATGCCGCCGCGGGCAGGCACGCGGCGAGGGCGAGCGCGGCGAAGAGAACCACGAGCGGCTTCGTGCCTCTCACGCTGCGGATGGTGACAGCGGACCGGCGTGTCCGCCACGGGCCTTCAGGCTTCGGCGAGCTCGCGCAGCTGCCGGCGGACGAACAGCATCCGCTGGACGACGGTGATCCAGGCCATCGCGGCGAGGAGGTAGATCGGCCACTGCAAGAGGCCCCAGGGGGCGAGCCCGAGGCCGACCGAGATGAGGACGACCCGCTCGACCCGCGATCCGAACCCCACGTCACCGCGGAGGCCGAGCGCCTCGGCCTTGGCGCGCGTGTAGGACACGAGGAACGACCCGATCACCGCCGCGAAGGTCGCGACGAGCGCGATCTCGTTTCCGTCCCGCATGAAGACGAGGCCGATCGCGGTAAGCATCGCCGCCTCGCCCAGGCGGTCGAACGTCGAGTCGAGAAACGCTCCAAAGACGGTCCCCTTGCTCGCGGCGCGGGCGAGCGCGCCGTCGAGGATGTCGGCGATCGATCCGATCACGAAGAGCGCTCCGCCAAGCCAGAAGAAGAGCTTCTCGTTGCGCTCCTCGAAGCCGACGAGGACCGCGCCGGCGAGGCAGAGCGAGACGCCTGCGAGGGTGAGCATGTCCGGGGTGAGCTTCGTCTTCGCGACCCCGCGCATCGAGCGCTGCAGGATCTCGCGTGCAGCCTGCGTGTACTCCTGCTTGACCCGATCGAGCTGGCTTACCCGCGGGCTGGCGGGCTCGTCGTCGCTCACGCCTTGCGGAGCTGTACGAGCCGGGTCCGGCTGAGCACGACTCCGGTCAGAAGCGCGAGCGCGAAGCCGGCCACCACGTCGAGCCAGTAGTGGTTGCCGGTCGAGATCACTGCGAACCCGACCCAGAGCGGCCAGGCGAGCCAGAGAGCCTTCGCGAGCTTCGTCCGGACGACGCTGAACATGACGATGCCGACGATGAGCGCATCCATCGAATGCAGGCTTGGCATCGCGGCGTACGGGTTCGACGCGAATGCGATGAGGCCGCTGTCGTGGTTGATCGACGAGTACTGGGCGAGCGTGTCGACGAAGCCCCACTCGGGGAACATCCGCGGTGGCGCCGTCGGGACGACGATGTAGCCGACGAGCCCGACGAGGTTCGCGATGATCAGCCAGTTGCGGAACCCCGCAAACCGCTCGTGGTCGCGGAAGTAGACCCAGAGAAGGGTCGCGCCCACGACGGCGAACTGCGAGAGCCAGTACGTGTACGAGGTCAGCGTGACGAGGATGGCCGAGCTGTCGACGAAGCGCTGCACGGTCGGCTCGAAGAGCGCCCCGAGGTGCTGCTGGGTCTGGATGACCCACTCGCCGTTGTGGAACGCGCTGGCCACGTCACGATCAGCCGCGCCACGGACGACCTGGTACACGACGTAGAAGCCCATCCAGATGACGAACTGGAAGGCCAGGTGCGCCCAGCCGCGTGGCAGGCGCCGGGATGTCTCGGCGACGAGGCTCGACACGACACCCCGATTCTAACGAGGCGGTCCGCAGGCACGCAGGGGATCAGTACGACTGATCGATGAGAGCGGCAAGAGGACTTGAGCTGATGGTCGAGGAGGCGGCAGGATCACGCTCGTGGCTGCGCGATACGGCGTGCGGGTCTGGCTCGCCCTCGTGACGGTGTACATCGTCTGGGGCTCGACGTTCATCGCGCTCGCGATCGTGATTCGCGACCTGCCGCCGTTCCTCGCGATGTCCGTGCGACATCTCGTCGCGGGTGGGGTGCTGCTCGCCGTCGCGCTGCCGCGGGGCGATCGCGAGAGCGATCGCATCGGCCGCCGACAGATCGGCGCGGCGTTCGTCTTCGGCGGGCTTCTCTTCGTGACCGGCCACGGCTCGCTCGCGTGGGCGCAGCAGACGGTGCCGGCAGGAGTGGCCGCGTTGCTCGTCGGGACGATCCCGATCTGGATGGCCCTCTTCGACCGCGTGGGTTTCGGGAAGCGACTCCCCGCGGGGGCCTACGCGGGGATCGCCGTCGGGTTCGCCGGGCTCGCGATCCTCTTCGACCCGTTCGGCAAGGGCTCGGTCGACCGGGTCGGCGCGCTCGTCATCGTGCTCGGCGCCATGGGCTGGGCGATCGGGTCGCTCTACTCGCGCGGTGCCCCGCTGCCGAAGCGGCCGCTCGTCTCCGCCGGGCTCGCGTCGTTGTGTGGCGGGATCCTGCTCACGGGCTACTCACTCGTCTCCGGCGAGATCGGAGATGCGACGTGGACGACCGACGCTCTGCTTGCGCTGGGATACCTCATCGTCGTCGGCAGCTTCGTCGGGTTCACGACGTACGTCTGGCTCCTCCGGGTGGCGCCCATCTCACTCGTGTCGACCTACGCCTACGTCAATCCGCTGGTGGCGGTTGCACTCGCATGGCTGATCCTGGACGAGTCGATCACGGCGCAGATGGCGATCGCGGGGGCCGCCGTTCTCGTCTCGGTGGCCGTGATCTTGCGCTCCGGCGGGACGAGCCTCGAGCCGGGCCGCGGCCTCTTCGCGCCGCAGCGCCAGATCGCGGCGCCCGCCGCGACCGAACCGACGGCCTAGGGCCGTCAGCCGCCGATGTACGACATCTCGACCTTGCGGAGCGCGCTCGTCTCGGCTGTGCGGAGCTCCGAATAGCGGTCGGCCCGGCGCTCCCAGACCGCACGGATCGTCTCCTCGAGATCGCCTGACGAGTCGGAGCGCAGCAGCGCGCGCAGGTCGTGACCTCGGACGGCGAACAGGCAGGTGTAGAGCTTGCCGTCCGCGGAGATCCGCGCCCGGGTGCAGTCGCCGCAGAAGGGCTGCGTGACGGAGGCGATGACGCCGATCTCGCCCGCACCGTCGAGGTAGCGGTAGCGCTCGGCGACCTCGCCGCGGTAGGCGGCCTCGAGCGGCTCGAGCGGGAATTCCGCGCCGATCATCGAAACGATCTCCGCGGCCGGGACGACGTCGTCGAGGCGCCAGCCGTTCGACGCGCCCACGTCCATGTACTCGATGAAGCGAACCGTGTGCCCGGTGCCTCGGAACCGACGCGCGATGTCGAGCACCGACGCCTCGTTCAGGCCTCGCTTGACGACGACGTTCACCTTGACGGGCAGTCCGGCCTCCGCGGCTGCATCGATCCCAGCGAGGACGCGTGCGACCGGGAAGTCGACGTCGTTCATCGCGCGGAACACCTCGTCGTCGAGCGAGTCGAGGCTCACCGTGATGCGTGACAGCCCGGCGTCGGCGAGCGCCCGAGCCTTTTGCGCGAGCAGCGCGGCGTTCGTCGTGAGCGTGACGTCGAGGTCGTCATCGATCGCCGCCAGCGCGGCGATGAGCTGCTCGAGGTCGCGGCGCAGCAGCGGCTCTCCTCCAGTGATGCGGAGCTTGCGGACGCCGAGGTCGACGAACACGCGTGCGACGCGCTCGATCTCCTCGAACGTGAGCAGCTCCCGCCGCGGCAGGAAGCGGTACTCGTGGCCGAAGACCTCCTTCGGCATGCAGTACACGCAGCGGAAGTTGCAGCGGTCGGTGACGGAGATCCGGAGATCCCGCACCGGCCGTCCGAGTGTGTCGACGACTCCCATCTCCGGGGCAGCGTAGAGAATCCGCCCGGTGCGCCGGCCCGGCCCACTCCTCGCGCTCGTCGGCGTCACCGCGATCTGGGGCGTCACGTTCGTCCAGGTTCAGGACGCGCTCGCGCTCTACCCGCTCTTCGCGTTCCTCGCCGTTCGGTTCACGATCTCGACGGTCGTCCTCGCTCCGTTCGCGATCCGACCCCTGCTTCGGCTGCCGCGAGAGGGATATCTCGTCGGTGTCGGCGTCGGGGCGCTCCTCGCGACCGCCTACGGTCTGCAGACGGCGGGCCTCGAGCTCACCACGGTCGCCAGCACCGGCTTCATCACGGGCCTCTACGTCGTCTTCACCCCGCTCCTCGCGCTCCTCTTCTTCGGGACGCCGGTTCCCCGCTCGCTCTGGGTCGGCATTGGATTCGCGGTCGTCGGCCTGCTGCTTCTGAACGGCGTGCCCGGCGGTTCCACGGCCGGCAACCTGCTCGTCCTCGCGAACGCCGTGTTCCAGGCGCTTCAGATCACCGCGATGGAGCGCTACGCACCGAGGTACGACCCGCGCGCGCTCACGTTCCTGCAGATGGCGACCTCCGCCGTCGGGTTCGTCGTCATCGCCCTGGCGCTGGGCGAGCTGGAGATGCCCCACGGCGCGACGGTGTGGGCCGCTCTCATCGTCACCGGCGTGTTCGCGGGCGCCCTCGGCTACCTCATCGCCACGTGGGTGCAGGCGCGAACGACGGCCGCGCGCGCCGCGCTGGTGTTCACGCTCGAGGCGCCGTTCGCGGCGTTCTTCGGGGTGCTTCTCGCGGACGAGGTCCTCGGCTGGGCCGGTTGGCTCGGCTGTGGCGTGATGATGGCTGGGATCCTGGTCGCGGAACCTGCGGCCGCGGCGACGTTGAGACGCATCTCCCGCCGTGGAGCGGCGGCGGCGTGACCGCAGTCCTGCTCGCGGCGATGGCCGCGGTCCTGTTCGGGGCGATGACGGTGCTCGTGCGTATCGCGCTGGGCACCGGGGTCGCTCCCGAGGCAGGCTCGTTCCTGACGATCTTCCCCGCGTTCGTCGTCACCGCGCTCTTCCTCGCGTCCCAGGGCGACTGGGATCTCGGTGACGCGTGGCCGTTCGCGCTGGCGGGCCTCCTCGCGCCGGGCACCGCGCAGATCCTCTTCACGTTCGCGGTGCGCGATGCCGGCGCGTCTCGCACGTCGGTCACCGTCGGGACCGCGCCGCTCTTCTCCGTCGCAATCGCTCTCACGCTTCTGGACGAGCCGCTCGTCGCCGGGCTCGTGCTCGGTGCGGCGCTCATCGTCACGGGCGGGATCCTCCTCGCGAGCGAGCGCGCGAGGCCGACGCACTTCAAACGCATCGGCCTCGTCTACGCGTTCGTCGCAACCGCGGCATTCGCGAGCCGGGACCCGATCGTCCGCTGGCTCGCGACCGAATCCACCGATGTCGAGCCCTCGCAGGGCGCGCTCCTGACGATGCTCACGGGAATGCTCACGGCGCTCGCTTTCGCCCTCGTCACGCGCGCGCGGCTGACGCGGCGGGCTGCGGTCGCGTTCGTGCCGGCCGGCGTCTGCTACGGCCTCTCCTACGTCTTCCTCTTCGAGGCGTTCTTCCGCGGCCGCGTATCCGTCGTGTCACCGATCGTTGCGACGGAGTCGCTGTGGGGCGTGCTGTTCTCGTGGCTCGTCCTGCGCAGCTCCGAGCGGGTGGGCGTCCGTGTGGTCGGCGGCGCGGCGCTCGTGGTCGCGGGCGGCGTCCTGATCGGGTTGAACCGCTAGCCGAGCCTCTCCTCGATGCGGTCGAGCCGCTCCTCGACACGTGCCAGTGTCTCGATGAGTTCTCGATGACGGTCGGTCTCCGGGCCGAGCCGGCGTTGCTGATACCCGACGAACGACGCCGTCAGGACGGCGGTCGCGAACGACACGGTCGCGACGCTGGCGAACATCACAAACACGGCGATGACCCGACCGCCGCTCGTTCCCGGCACGACGTCCCCGTATCCGATCGTCGTCACGGTGGTCGCCGACCACCAGGCTGCGTCGCCGAGGCTCTGAAAGCTGTTGGGGCTGAGGATCCGGACTGCGGCGGTTCCGGCGGCGCCCACGGTGAACATCACGCCGACGAGGTAGGGGATGATCCGCCCCGAGATGACGGCGCGATTGATCCGCTCGAGGTTGCGATCGCTCAGGAGCTTGAACGACATCACCTGCGGTGTTCTCCGTACGAGGAATGCTCTCCTGCTGACGTGATCTGCTACGGTGCCACTCAGGTTTTCACACTGTAGGGACTCAACCAAAGGAGCAAGAGCACATGGCGAAGACCATCGGCATCGATCTCGGCACGACCAACTCGTGTATGGCCGTGCTCGAGGGATCGGAGCCCACCGTCATCCCGAACGCCGAGGGCGGACGCACGACCCCGTCCGTCGTCGCCTTCGGTCGTGACGGCCAGCGGCTCGTCGGCGCACCCGCGAAGCGCCAGCAGGTCACGAACCCCCAGAACACGATCTTCTCGATCAAGCGCTTCATGGGGCGCAAGTTCGACGAGGTCTCCGAGGAGATGAAGATCGTCCCCTACGAGGTCGACAAGGGCCCGAACGACGACGTCCGGGTGAAGGCCGACGCGAAGGAATACGCGCCGCAGGAGATCTCGGCGATGATCCTCCAGAAGCTCAAGGCCGACGCGGAGTCGTACCTCGGCGAAGCGGTCACCGACGCCGTGATCACGGTCCCGGCGTACTTCAACAACGCGCAGCGCGAGGCGACGAAGGACGCCGGCAAGATCGCCGGTCTCAACGTCCTCCGCATCATCAACGAGCCGACCGCCGCGGCCCTCGCATACGGCCTCGACAAGGAAGGCGCAGAGCACACGATCCTCGTCTTCGACCTCGGTGGCGGGACGTTCGACGTCTCCGTGCTCGAGCTCGGCGAGGGCGTCTACCACGTGAAGGCGACGAACGGGGACAACCACCTCGGCGGCGACAACTTCGACAAGGCGATCGTCGACTGGATGATCGCCGAGTTCAAGCGCGACCAGGGCATCGACCTCGGTCAGGACCCGATGGCGCTGCAGCGTCTCTACGAGGCGGCGGAGAAGGCGAAGATCGAGCTGTCGTCGACGATGACGACGCAGATCAACCTGCCCTTCATCACCGCGACGCCCGAGGGCCCGAAGCACCTCGACCTCCAACTGACCCGCGCGAAGCTCGACGAGCTCGCGCACGCGCTGCTCGAGCGCACGGTTGGCCCGACGAAGCAGGCGCTCGAGGACGCCGGCCTGACCGCGTCCGACATCGAGCACGTCGTGCTCGTGGGTGGCATGACCCGCATGCCGGCGGTACAGGCGAAGGTGACGGAGCTCATCGGCAAGGACCCGCACAAGGGCGTGAACCCGGACGAGGTCGTCGCCGTCGGCGCCGCGATCCAGGCGGGGGTGCTCCGCGGCGAGGTCAAGGATGTCCTCCTGCTCGACGTCACCCCGCTGTCGCTCGGGATCGAGACGAAGGGCGGCGTGTTCACGAAGCTCATCGACCGCAACACGACGATCCCCACGCGGAAGTCGGAGACGTTCACCACGGCCGAGGACAACCAGCCGTCGGTCGAGATCCACGTCGCGCAGGGCGAGTCCGAGATGGTCTCGTTCAACAAGACCCTGGGCAAGTTCCAGCTCGTCGGGATTCCGCCGGCGATGCGCGGGACGCCGCAGGTCGAGGTCTCGTTCGACATCGACGCGAACGGGATCATCAACGTGTCCGCGAAGGACCTCGGCACCGGGAACGAGCAGCAGATCCGGATCGAGGGTGGGTCCGGGCTCAGCGAGGACGAGGTCGACCGCATGGTCAAGGACGCCGAGACGCACGCGGGCGAGGCACATCAGCTGCGCGAGCTCGCCGACGCCCGTAACACGGGCGAGCAGCTCGCGTACCAGACCGAGCGCACGCTCTCCGAGCATCGGGACAAGCTCCCCGAGAGCGACGCGTCCACGATCGAGGGTCGGATCATGGAGCTCCGCCAGGCGGTGGAGGGCTCCGACCTCGCAGACATCCAGGCGAAGACGACGGCACTCGAGGAGGCGACTCGCGGGCTGGCCGACGTGCTCTACGCGCAGGCGCAGCAGGCCGCTCAGGCCGGTGCGCAGCCGTCGGGCAACGGCGGATCGGCGAGTGACGACGAGGAGGTCGTCGAGGACGCCGACTTCGAGGTCATCGACGAAGAGGAAGCGACGAAGTCGTGAGCGATGAGCTCACCGAGATGCACGTCGAGGAGCCGGGGCCCGACGCCCCGGCTCCGAACGAGCTGTCGAAGCTCGAGGCCGAGCGAGACGAGTACCTCGCGCTGGCGCAGCGCGTCCAGGCGGACTTCGAGAACTACCGCAAGCGGGCGGTCAGGGATCAGGAGCTGCTCGTCGCGCACGCGCACGAGCGGCTCGTTCGCGAGCTCCTGCCGATCCTCGACGACCTCGAGCGCGCTCTCGAGGCCGGCGAACAGCACGAGGAGGCGAAGCTCGTCGACGGTGTGAAACTCGTCGAGAGTGCCCTCCGGGGCGCCCTCGCGAAGGAGGGCCTCGTCGAGATCGAGACCGACGGGCCGTTCGACCCGCACGTTCACGAGGCGCTCCTCA
>DASTWH010000353.1:0-21756 GCA_035758735.1 Gaiellaceae bacterium | reverse complement strand
CCCGGCCCCGGAGATGTCGAGCACTGCGTTCGCGACCATGTGCCACGACGGGAACGGGATCCAGGCGATGACCGTGTCGGCGCCCGTGGACCGCATCGAGATCTGCGCGAACCACGGCACGCCCAGCCCGAGGACGATGGCCGCGGACAACAGGCCGTGCGGGAAGAAGCGCTCGCGGTTCTGGAGGATCAGGACGAGGTGCGGCAACCCGAGCACGAGACCTCCGACCGGGTGCCAGACGATCACCGCCGCGAACGCGAGCCCGTACAGCGCGAACGCGCCCCGCGAGCCGCGCTCGAGCGCGCGCAGCAGCAGGATCGTCGCGAGCAGGCTGAGCGCGAGCAACATCGTGTACCCGCGGGCCTGCTGCGACCACTTCACGACGAACGGGCTGGTCACGAGGAAGAGACCGCTCAGGAGCGCGACCCGGCGGTCGAAGAGTCGCCGCGCGAGCACCACCATGAGCGCGCCCGAGAGCATGGCCGCGACGACGGAGGGGAAGCGAAGCGCCAACTCGGAGTGCCCGGCCAGGGCGGCCCACGGCTTCTCGATCGAGTAGTAGAGCCAGTAGTAGCCCTCGAGCGAGCGGGCGTACGGCCAGGTGATCTCGTCGGCCGTGAGCGACTCGTCGACCCACAGGGACGGCGTGCCGAGCTGCACGAGCCCGAGAACGAGCGACGTCGCCCTCACGATGAGGACGTCGAGCGTCAAGGAGTCGACGCGAAGACGCTCGACGAGACGCGCCCAGAGTCCGTCCGGAGCGAAGCCCTGTGCCGGTTCGGAGACGTTATGCATCGAGCATCACGGGATCCACGTGCAGGAGAGCCTTGCGGGCAGGGTGACGCACACCTTTCAGCATGCGGGCTTCGACGGTGTCCGTCGAGCACCTTTTCGTGGTGTTCGCACTGGACGATGAGCTAGAGACGCCCCTCCACGCGGCCGAACGACCCCGAGGCGGGGGGTCACGCGCGTAGGGCGTCGTGCCGATCTAGACATTCGGCTAGCCGCTCCCGACTAGCCGTCGAACCGCGGATCCGGCACCCTCAGTGCTCGAGTCCGAACGTTCGAGCACCCCGGGCCTGGAGGCGGACCGCCGTGACCGATGACGTAGGAGGCAATTGGCAGTGACCTCACGCCGACTCTCGGTCGCGATCGCCGTTCACAACGAGGACGAGGTTCTTCCCGAGCTCGTTCGGCGGGTCTCGGCCGTCCTCGACAACATTCCCGGCGGCCCGCACGAGGTCGTGCTCGTGGACGACGGAAGCACGGACAAGACCTGGGAGCTCATCCTCGAGGCGACTGCGTCCGATCCGCGCTTCGTCGGCATCCGCCTGTCGAGGAACTTCGGGCACCAGGCTGCGCTGACCGCTGCGCTCGAGGCCGTGACCGGAGATCTCGTGGTGGTCATGGACGGGGACCTGCAGGACCCGCCCGAGGAGATTCCCCGCTTCGTGGCGGAGTACGACCGTGGCTACGACGTCGTCTATGCGCAGCGCGTCCGTCGGAAGGAGTCGCGGCCGATGCGCGCGTCGTACTACCTCTTCTACCGCCTCATGCATCGCCTGTCGGAGGTCGCCGTACCCGTCGACTCCGGCGACTTCGCTCTCCTCTCGCGACGCGTGGTCGACCAGATCAACCAGCTTCCCGAGCGCCACCGCTACATCCGAGGCCTCCGCACGTGGGTCGGGTTCCAGCAGACGGGGATCCCGGTCGAGCGCGAGGCACGAGCCGGTGGCACGCCGAGCTACACGATCGGCAAGCTCTTCCGGCTCGCGTTCGACGGCATGTTCGCCTTCTCGGTGGCGCCGCTCCGCGCCGCCTGGCTGTTCGGGGCGTGCGTCTCCGCGGCCGCTTCGCTGTACGCGCTGTACGCGATCGTCCAGCGCCTCTTCCTCGGGACGTCGCCACAGGGCTTCACCGCCCTGATCGTGGCGATCACGTTCTTCGCCGGCGTCCAGCTCCTCTTCCTCGGCCTCATCGGCGAGTACCTCGGCAGGGTCTACGACGAGGCCAAGGGCCGACCGCACTTCGTCGTGACGGAGACGGTGCACGGCGGAGACCCGCTCTCGCCTTCGCTCGCCGAGGACCTCACCTCCGCGTAGCGTCGCCGGGACGGTCAGGAACGGCCGACGAATGGCCGATGCTGTCCGCGTGAGCGCGACGCACAGCGCAGAGCAGGTCGGCGGAACCGGCCCGGATCTCCGGCGGGAGAGGCTGCTAGCTTCGAGGCCGGTGGCGTCACCGTCCCCGCAGATCTCGGTGATCATCCCGTGCCTCAACGAGGAGCAGGCCGTCGGGAAGGTCGTCGAGCAGTCGTTGGAGGGAATCCGGCGGTCCGGCCGCCCCGGCGAGGTGCTCGTCGTCGACAACGCGTCCACGGACGCCTCGGCAGAGGTCGCCGCCGCGAGCGGCGCGATCGTCGTATCGGAGCCGCGGCGCGGGTACGGGAGTGCCTACCTGGCCGGCCTCGACCATGCCCGGGGCGAGTACCTCGTCATGGGCGACGCCGACGACACGTACCCGATGAGCGAGCTTGCCGAGTTCGTCGAGCGCCTCGACGACGGGGACGACCTCGTGATCGGCTCCCGGTTCAAGGGGACGATCCACGGCGACGCGATGCCGTTCCTCAACCGCTTCGTCGGCAACCCGATCCTCACGGGCATGCTGAACCTGCTCTTCGGGGTGAAGGTTTCGGACGCGCACTGCGGCATGCGTGCGGTGCGCCGCGACGCGCTCCCGGTGCTCGACCTCCATTCGACGGGAATGGAGTTCGCGTCCGAGATGGTGTTCAAGGCGTACCGGCGCGGGCTCACCGTCAGCGAGGTGCCGATCGACTACTACCCGCGGATCGGGGAGTCGAAGCTGAACCGCTTCGGAGACGCATGGCGGCACGTCCGCTTCATGCTCCTCTACAGCCCGAGCTGGCTCTACCTGCTACCCGGCAGCGTGCTGCTCCTCCTCGGGCTGATCGGCATGGTCGTGCTTGCCGCCGGGCCGATCGACCTCTTCGGTCACACCTGGCAAATCCACACGATGCTCGGGTTCGTCGCGATGACGCTCATCGGAGCGCAGGTGATCCAGCTCGGCGTCTTCGCCCGGACGTACGCCCGCGTGCGGATCGGAGAGCGCGACCCGCTGCTCGAGCGACTCGGTCGGCACGTGAACCTCGAGCGCGGCCTCGTCGTCGGAGGCGCACTGTCGCTCGCGGCGTTCGCGGGTCTCGTGGCCGTCGGCGCCGAGTGGGCGGCCGGCGGGTTCGGCGCGCTCGGGCGCGCGTACGAGACGGCGCTCCTCGTCACCGGGCTCGGGCTCGGGATCCAGATCGTGTTCGGCGCCTTCTTCCTCGCGTTGCTCACCATGCCGCTCAGACACGCCTCCGCGAACGGCAACGTCGCCTCGTAAGCGTGACGGCTCAGGACACTGCGGGCTACGTCGAGCTCAACATGCGACCGCTGGGCGGTCACGCCCGCCTGCTCGAACTCGTCGGCTCTCACAGGCGCGTTCTCGACGTCGGCTGCTCGAGCGGGTACCTCGCCCGCCCGCTCGTCGAACGCGGGTGTGTCGTGGTCGGCATCGAGCGGGATGCCGCTGCTGCGGAGATCGCCCGAGACGTGTGCGAGGACGTGCTCGTGGGCGACGTGGAGACGATGGAGCTGCCGTTCGCGGACGGATCGTTCGACGTCGTCCTGTGCGGCGATCTCCTCGAGCACCTCCGCGACCCCGAGGGCTTCCTCGCCCGAGTCCGTCCGCTCCTCGCCCCGACCGGACGCGTGGTGCTGTCGACCCCGAACGTCGCCAACTGGGCCATGCGCCTCAGCCTGCTGGCAGGGCGCTGGCGGTACACGGATCGGGGGATCCTCGACCGCACGCACACGCGCCTCTTCACAAAGCGCACGCTCGTCGAGGCGCTCGAGCTCGCGGGCTACCGCATCGTCGAGCTCGACTTCACGGTCCCGGTGCCGTACGTCGGCACGCCGAAGGTCGAGCGGGTCGCGCACGCGGTCGGGCACGTTCGACCCCAGTTGCTCGCGTACCAGTTCCTCGTCGCGGCCGAGCCCGGATGATCTCGGTCGTCATCCCCGTGAAGGACGGCGGGCCCGATCTCGTCCGCTGCCTCGACGCGATCGGGAGGCAGCAGATCGACGAGCAGGTCGAGGTCGTCGTGGTCGACTCCGGGTCGACGGACGGGAGCGCCGAACGCGCCGAGCGCGCCGGAGCGCGCGTGCACCAGATCCCCGCGGGCGAGTTCCACCACGGACGGACGCGCAACCTCGGCGCGCGGCTCGCGGCCGGCGAAACGCTCGTCTTCACGAGCCAGGACGCGTATGCGGCGACCGATGGGTGGCTCGCACGGCTCACCGCTCCGCTCCACGGCGACGAGCGGGTGGCCGGCGTCTACGGTCGACAGCTCCCCCACCACGACGCCCGGCCGCCGGAGCGGTACTTCCTCGACTTCCTTTACGGCCCCATGCCGCGCCGGCAACGGATCGAGCACGAGGACGAGCTCAGCTTCGAGGCGACGCTGTTCTCGAACGTGAGCTCCGCCATGCCACGGCGCATCTGGGAGGCCTATCCGTTCTCCGAGGACATCGTGATGAGCGAGGACCAGGAGTGGTCGCGCCGGGTTCTCCTCGACGGGTACGCCGTCGTCTACGAGCCCGCGGCGATCGTCCACCACTCGCACGCGTACACCGTCACGGGCGCCATGCGGCGGTTCTTCGACTCGGGCGTGTCGGCCGAGCAGGCGTACGTCGCCGGCGGCCGCTCGAAGGCGGCGCTGTGGAGCGCTGCAGCCCGGTACGCGCACGGTGAGGTGTCGTGGCTCTGGAACACGGGCCAGCGGCGCTGGATCCCCTACGCAGCTCTCTACGAGGTCGCGAAGTTCACCGGGCTCCAGCTCGGGCGCCGTCATCGCCTGCTCCCCACGTCGCTCAAGACCCGGCTGAGCGCGTACCCCGCCTACTGGGACGCGTAGGGACGGCGTGGACACCGAGTCGACCACATCCGGCCGCTGGTGGACGGGGCGCGCCGCCGAGCTCGCCTTCGTCGCGGTCACGCTGATCGCCTTCGTGGCCGTCGTCGTCCCGACGCTCCACCAGCCCCTCCTCGGCAACCACGCATTCCGACAGACGCAGACGGCATACACCGCGCGCATCTATCACGAGGACGGAATCGACCTCCTGCACCCCAAGCTGCCCGTGCTCGGCGAGCCGTTCGAAGTGCCGTTCGAGTTCCCGCTCTTCCAGGCGGCGGCATCGGTCGCAATGGACGCGGGCTTCGACGACGACACCGCGATGCGGCTGACCGGCCTCGCCTGCTTCCTGCTCACCGCGGTCCTCCTGTACGGCCTCGTACGCCATGTTGCCGACCGGCCGAGTGCGATCGCGGCGCTCGTCGCGTTCGTCGCGACCCCGTTCTCGCTCGTCTGGGGTCGAGCGTCGATGATCGAGTACCTCGCGACGGCAGGGGCCGTCGGCTTCGCCTGGGGGACGGTCGCGTGGCGCGACAACCGTCGACCGGAGGTCGCAGGGCTCGCGCTCGCCGCGTGGCTCGTCGGGATGCTCGTCAAGCCGACGACAGCGGCGTTCTGGATCCTTCCGGCCCTCGGGTATCGGCCCACGAACCCGCGATCCACGAGCCGCAGCCGCACGGTGGCCGTGCTCGCGATCCTCGTGCTCGTCCCGCTCGTCGCGACGGCCCTCTGGACGCGCCACGCCGACGCGATCAAGGCCGCGAGCCCGACCGCCGACTGGCTGACGAGCAGCCAGCTCGAGGACTGGAGCTTCGGCTCCCTCTCGCAACGGCTCGACAAGGGCGTCTGGGGAGTCGTCGTCGGGAGGATCGTGGTCCACATCGTGGGCCTCGCCGGAATGGCGCTCCTCGTCGTCGCGCTCATCGCCCTCGTGAGATCGACGCAGCGCCTGTTCTGGATCGGGATGGGCCTCGCAGCAGGGTTGCCGCCGCTCGTCTTCACGAACCTCTACCTCATCCACGACTACTACCTCGCCGCCGTCGCCCCGGCGTTCGCGGCGCTGATCGGGCTGGGAGCCGGATTCGCCTGGCGGCTCCTCCCACCGCGCCCGCCCATCCGCGCGATCGCTCTGGTCGCCGGCCTCCTGCTCGCGGCGAGCACCGTTGGATTCGATTACGGGTACTGGCGGCACTCGTACGACGACGACCCGGATCCGCAGACGCTCGCGCTCGCACGGCAGCTCGACTCCGTGTCCCAGCCGGAAGATCGCATCGGGGTCGTCGGCCTCGACTGGTCACCGGCGGTCCTCTACTACGCCGACCGGTGGGGCCTCATGGTCGTTGACCGGCGGGAACAGGTCGTGCTCGACACGTTGCACCGCGACGGCTACCACCGGCTGCTCGTGCGGCAGCCCGAGGAGACGGACTTGACCCCGCTCGGGCGCTGGCCGTGGCTCGCGTCCCTGAGCGCGAACGTCTACGGGGTCGCGGACTCGTTCGAGGAGCTGCCCTCCTCACGGCTCCTCGCGACGAGCGATGCGCGCGTCGCGCCCGAGCGGATGCTGCGGCATCGCGTGCGCGCCACGTGCGACGGCGGCGCGACGCGAATTCCGAGCGGGACGCACGGAACGCTCGTGCAGGTCACGAGCCCGAGCGCGGCGGCTCGCGTGTGGGTCTCGAAGCAGCTCGCTCCATTGCCGGCGCGTCGAGCGATCTTCGTGGCGCCGGAGCTCGCGACGAACAGCACCCTCGCGCTGCGCTGCGCGGGTCCGGCGGCACTCACAGTCGACGTGAGCGACACGACGTTCCCCGCGAGAGGCTAACCCGCGTCGGCGCGGGCCCACTCGACGGTTCGCGCCATGCCTTCGGAGAGCGTCGCTCTGGCGGCCCAGCCACGAGCCTCGAGCTCCCCCGTGTCCGCCGCCGCCCGCCGCTGATCCCCGAGCTGCGTCGACTCGACCCGGATCTCCCAGGTCAGGCGCGAGTGGCCGAAAGCGGCGAGCACCGCGTCGGCGAGCTCGTTGACGGACGTCTCCCGCCCGCTGCCGACGTTCAGGACCCTCCCGAACGTGCTCGCGTCGTCGACGACGCGCATCCAGGCGTCGACGACGTCGTCGATGTACACGAAGTCGCGCGTCTGCTTCCCGTCGCCATGAATGGTGATCGGCTCCCCGCGCAGCACGTTCCCGATGAAGATCGCGAGGACGCCCTGGTACGGGTTGCTGATGCTCTGACCCGGCCCGTAGACGTTGAACATCCGGAGTGAGGTGACCGCGGTCTCCACGCCCGGCACGGCTCCGGCGATCTGCGCGTACCGCTCGGCCGCGTACTTCGTCACGCCGTAGTACGAGACCGGGACACATGCGACGCCCTCCGGAGTCGGGACCTCGTCCGGCTCTCCGTACGCGGTCATCGAGCTCGCGTTCACGAGACGCCCCACGCCCGTCTCGGCACAGGCCCGGACGACGTTGACGGTGCCGACGACATTCGTCCCGAGGTCCACCTCGGGCTGCTCGAACGAGAGCCTGATGCTCGCCTGGCCGGCGATGTGGAACACGACCGAGAAGCGCTCGCGTGCGAAGACCTCGTCGACGAGCGCCCGATCCGCGACGTCACCCTCGACGAGCGTCGCGCCCTCGGGAACCGCGTCGCGCCCGCCCGTCGCGAAGTTGTCGAGCACGGTGACGGCGAAACCGTCCGCCAGGAGCCGCGTCGCGAGATGCGAGCCGATGAAGCCCGCTCCGCCCGTGACGAGCGCTTTCCTCACTCCACGCCCACGAGCTCGCGCAGGATCTCGTCGAGCGTGACCCTGACGTCCCAGCCCGGGTAGTCCGACCGCAGGCGGCCGAGATCCGAGATGTAACAGATGTGGTCGCCGCGACGCGCCTCGTCGACGTACTCGACGTCGAGAGTGCCACCGGTTAGGTCTTCGAGCCGCGCGACGGCCTCGAGGATCGACACGGAGTTCGCGCGCCCACCCCCGATGTTGTAGACCGCTCCGGGGCGCGGGGCCTCTGCGTAGGCGAGGGCTGCAGCACAGACGTCCGCCGCGTGGATGTTGTCGCGGACCTGCTTTCCCTTGTAGCCGAAGATCCGATAGGTCCGTCCCTCGAGAACGCAGCGCGCGAGGTACGCGAGGAAGCCGTGCAGCTCGGCGCTCGCGTGGCTCGAGCCGGTGAGGCAGCCGCCACGGAAGCAGACGGTCGGCATCCCGAAGTAGCGCCCGTATTCCTGCACGAGGAGGTCGGCCGCGGCCTTCGACGCGCCGAAGAGGCTGTGGGTCGTCGTGTCGATTCGACACGTCTCGTCGATGCCGTCGTGCTCGGCGGGGTTCGCGTAGTCGTAGCGCGTCTCGAGCTCGACGAGCTCGCGCTCGTTCGGGACGTCGCCGTACACCTTGTTGGTCGAGAGGAATACGAACGGCGACTCCGGACAGCTCGCTCGGGCGGCCTCGAGGAGGTTCAGGGTCCCGCCCGCATTGACGTCGAAATCGTCGAACGGCCTCCTGGCGGCGAGGTCGTGGGACGGCTGCGCGGCGCAGTGGACGATGAGGTCGGGGCGGACCTCTTCCATGAGCCGTGCGACACCTGCGCGGTCGCGAACGTCGAGCGGCTCGTGCCGGAAGCGCTCCGTGCTCGACCGCAGTCGCTCGAGATTCGGGGTCGTGTCGCCGTCGGGGCCGAAGAAGTCGCGGCGCATGTTGTTGTCGACGCCGACCACCTCCCAGCCCTCGCCGTCGAGCGTCGCGACCATCTCGGATCCGATCAAGCCACTCGAGCCCGTGACGAGGCCCATTCGCCTCATCGAGGCCGTCGGGCGATGTACAGCGTCTGCTTGCCGAGCAGGAGCCACGCAGGTCGGAGCGCCAGGTAGGAGCGGACGAGCAAGGGGCTCATCGGGAGGCGGCCCTTGGTCGTATAGGGAAGGAAGCGCTTGATCACCCGGGTCGTCTCCAATCCGGCCAACTCCCCAGCCTCCTCGAGGCTCCGCTCGGTGAGCGCGACCTTGTGATCGATGAAGTCCCAGTAGGCGCCGCCGAGCAGGCGCACGTTCGGTTGGAGCACGATCACCGTTCCGCCGGGACGCAGAAGCGCGCACACGACACGCAGCTGCTGGACGACGTCGTCACCGGACGCCAGGTGCTCGAGGTAGTTGCTCGTGAACACGACGTCGAACGAGGCCGTGGGAAGGACGCTGTCGAGCGTGAGCCCGTTGCCCTGGACGAAGCGGACATCGGGAGGGAGATACGCCGACACGTCGCGAATGTCGGTCGCCCACCGCTCGTCGGCCGTGATGTTCGAAATGAAGTAGCCGCGGTCGCACGCGAGATCGAGCACGACGGCGCGCTCGTCGACATATCGCTGGAGATGTGCCCCGAGGACCTTCCAGAGAGCCTGCTTCTCGACCGCATCCTCATCGCTGAAGCGATGCTCGTAGACGAGCTCCGGTAGCTCGCTCACGGCGGCGCACCGGCTCCGCGACAGCGCTGGTAGAGGCGGTACGTCCCGGCCTCGTACCGGACGCAGAAGAGGTCCTTCACGACCCGGTTCGGCTCGCTTGGACCGAACTCTCTGGAGTCGTTCGGCTCGTCCCACCGATCCCAGGCGCTCGTGAGGACGAGCCAGTCGGCGGACCGCAGCTCGTCGGCGAGCCCCGAGCCTTCCCTGTTCGCCGTCAGCGGATTCATCTCCATGTAATACGAGGCGGGCCGCAACCCACGGAGCAGGAAGTACATGTACGTCGGACCGTAGTTCGTGCGCCGGAGGTCCCGAGGCCCCACGAAGAGCGATTCCCCCGCCGGTGCTAGCTCACGCGCCCGCGCGACGACGCTCCGCGCCGGGTCGTCGTCGGCGACGAAGAAGCCGCGATATCCGCCACGAAGATCCGAGATGGAGTGGAGACGCGCGAGTGCTCCCTGATTCAGGCACGCCGCGAGCGAGACCATGACCAGCAGGCCTGCGACCACGAGCTGTCCGCGGTGCGTGACGCCCAGCATCCGGGCAAGGAGAACGACCACCGCCGGAAACAGGCTGAGAGAGACGACAGCGACGGGACGGATGTGAAAGAGCTCGGCGCGTGACAGCACCCATGGGCCGAGGGCGAGGCTGAAGAGGCCGACCGAGACGAGAAGCCGAGCATTCAGATCGGCCCGGTCGCGTCGCCAGAGCGCACCGCCGAGCACGACGTAAGCGATCGACGCGAGAGCGCCTGCCGCGAGCAGGCTCCCCGGGAAGTCGAACAGCGACGGCAGCGGAAGGCTCCGGCCGGCGCGCGTCGCGTTCAGGTCACCCACGAAGCGGCCGAGCTTGGAGCTCGCGAGCGCGAGCAAGGGGAGGTACGCCACCACGGGCAGTGCGAGGCCCGCACTCCACCAGACACGAGAACGCCTGCCGGCATGCGCGAGGAGAGGGAGCGCGGCAAGAACCACCGCCGGCAGAAAGTCGAAGCGCATCAGCAGCGCCGCGCCCCCGGCGACGCCGCCGGCCAGAAACAAGGCTGTCTGGCCCGAGGTCTCATCGCGCCGCGCGCCCGCGAGGCAGAGTGCGATCGCCGTGAGCCCGAACGCCAGCGATCCCCAGGTCGCAGCGGCCCAGACGACCTCGTTTGCCATCACCGTCGCGGAGAGGACACCGGCAAGCCCGCCGCCGACGACGCCGCCCAGACTCCGTCCGAGCACGAACAGCGCAACGACGAGCATGAGCCGGTACAGCAGTCCGACGGCGCGTTCGGCGCCGACCGTGTGGCCGAATGCCTCGAACGCGCCTGCGACGAGCCACACGTTGCCGGGCCCGTAGAACGTCTCGAAGTCGCGGTACGGCACCGCTCCCTGGAGCACCCGCGACGAGTAGGCGGCCACGGCGCCTTCGTCCATCGCCGACCCCGGGCCGAGCGTCGACGGTGTGAGCAGCGCGAGCGCGAGCGCGACTACGAGCAGGAGGCAGGCGACGTCACGCCGGTGAGTCATCACCGCGTGCGCGCTCGAGCCGTCCGTCACGTGACCGCGCCTCCGCAGCGGACCGCTCGTAGTCACCCCGGCTCAGGTGCCGCTCGAGGAACACGTAGAGCACGATGAAGGCGTACCTGCTGCCCATCTCCTGGAGCGACAGCTTCGACTCGCCCTCGCGGCGGTTGCGCCAGGAGATCGGGACGACGGAGAACGTGTGCCCGCGGACGATGGCCTTCAGCGGAAGCTCGACGGTGAGGTTGAAGTGATTCGAGAGCAGCGGCTGCACCGTCTCGATCACGTCACGCCGGTACGCCTTGAAGGCGTTCGTCGTGTCGTTGTAGCCACTCCTGAAGAGAAGCCGAATTCCCCAGTTGACGATTCGGTTGAGGGTCAGCTTGAAGCGCGGATAGTCGTGAACCGCGGAGCCCTTCATGAACCGCGATCCGAACGCGCAGTCGTAGCCGCTGAGAAGGATTTCCTGGTAGCGAACGAGGTCCTCCGGGTCGTCGGACCCGTCCGCCATGACGATCGCAACGCCGTCCTTGCTGAACGTGTCGAGCCCTGCACGGACGGCGAACCCGAAGCCGCGGGGGTTGTGGGAGCGGTGGTAGCGGACGCGTGGATTGGCGTCACACAGCGCCCCCACGACGGACGCGGTCGAATCCGTGCTTGCGTCGTCGACCACGAGCACCTCGTAGTCGATGGACTCGCGTGCGAGCACCCGGGCGATGTTCTCGACCGTCGGTCCTATGGACTCCGCCTCGTTGTGCGCCGGGATGACGACCGAGAGTGAGCGGTAGCTGTCCTCGGAGATTCCGGGATCGTAGTCTCGGCATCGGCGACTAAAGCGAACGCCCCCGGTGACGATCTTGTGCCGAGGATGGCGACCACCGTTCGGGCTCTCATACTCGGCGCGATGGCGTGGACGCGGCGAGCGATCGCATCGTTGTGGCGGCTCGTGGCCAGCTCACCGTTCGAGTCCGCGGTGGTCCTGCTCGCACTCGCCTACGTCTCGTTTCGGTTCTCGGGGTCGTCGTACGCGCTGGCGCTCCGACTACTCGGGGAGGACGCGTCACCCGCGTTCGGGACTCCGCGGCCGATTCGCACGGACGAGTGGTCGGTGATGACGCCGCTCTTCCAGGCCGCAGTGAACAACGACTTCCACGAGACGAACTCCACGTCCTTCTACGGCGAGACGTTTCGGAGCTTCATCGGCCTCCCGCTTCTCAACTGGGGTCTCGTGTTCAAGCCCCTGGTGTGGCCCTTCTTCCTCGTCTCGCCCGCGCTTGCGTACAGCTTCTACTGGGCGGCGAATGCCGCGCTGATGCTCGTCGGGTGGTCCGTGTTGCTCCGGACACTCGGCTTCAGCCGGACCGTCGCCGGCTTCACGTCGGTGTTCCTCTACCTGTCGCCGTTCGTTCAGGTGTGGTCGGGCCCGGGGCCGCAGCTCTCGCTCTTCCCATGGGTTGTGCTCGCTGTCGTGCGAACGCGCTCGCCGGGTCTGTTGGCGGCCGAGCTCGCGGTGCTCGTCCCGGTGTGGTGCATCAGCCTCTTCTACCTGCCTGGGCTTCCACCGCTCGCGTTTCTCGCCGTCGCGCTTTGTCTGGCGTTCCGATCCGAGGTTTTCCGCGTACGGCGGCTCGCCCCGGCGCTCGGCGGGATCGGCGTGGGCCTCGCCATCACATTCGTCTACCTCTCGCCCGTGTTTCGCGCGTTCGCCGACTCGATCTACCCGGGCTCGCGGTGGGTCAACGGCGGGGACCTCTCGGTGTGGCGGATCGCATCTCAGGTCCTGCCCGGAACGACGACCGAGGGCTTCACGAACCTCGTCGCTCCCAACATCTGCGAAGCGGCGACCGTGGCCACGTGGATACCCCTACTGGCGGTCTTTGCCCTCGACTGGAGGCAGCTGCGAGCGCGCTACGCCGAGGACGAGCACCTGAGGGTCGACGTGCGCCGGATCGGGATTCTCCTCTCCGCGTGGGGCGTGCTCACGCTCTGGCAAGTCCTTCCGCTCCTCCCGCTGAGCTATCTCCTCGGCTGGGGGTTCTCGCCCGAGGAGCGGACGGTCTTCGCGTCGGGAGCGCTCGTTCTCCTCGCAGCGGCCTACGCCATCGACCGGCTTCCGCTTCGTCTCACGGCGCTTCGACTCACCGGGTTCATCGTGGTCGTCGTCGTCGCGTGGGCGGTGGCTTCGTTCGATCTCCAGCCAACCGATGCCCTCAAGGTACGGGACGAGCTTCTCGTGCTCCCGTTGGTCGTCGGCGCGATCGGAGTCATGCTCGCGTTCGGCCCGACGTCAGGGCACAAGGCGCGATCGATCGTCCTCCTGACCGCGCTGCTTCCGGCAATCTCATGGGGGGCCTTCAACCCGCTCCAGGACACAAGGGTGATCTTTCGCAAGCCGGACACGCGCGTCACCAGGGAACTCGACCGTCTCAGTGCAACGCGGGAGGATGGCGCGATTGCCGTTGAGATTCCCGACGCGATCCTCAACGGCGCCGGTTACCGCTCGGTGACGCATGTCATCGTGACGCCGAGCCCCGACCTCTTCCGCCCGTACTTCACGGGCATGAACGAGGAGAGGTTCAACCGGATCTTCAACCGCTATGCCCATGTCCTGCTCACGACCCGGCCACGACCCTTCGTCGTGCAGAACGACGTGATCGGCCTCCCGATCCGCACGATGGCGCGCTATGCAGCCACGAAGCGGCCGGCCCGCTAGCCGATCGTCAAGCCGCGACGGCGCCGCGCAGGAAGTCGACGATCTCGCTCGTCGTCGCTCCGGGCCCGAAGACCGCCGCGACACCCTTCGACTTGAGCTCGTCCGCGTCGTCAGGCGGGATCGTGCCTCCGACCACAACGAGCACGTCGTCGGCGCCGTTCGCCCGGAGACCGTCCACGATCCTGGGGACCAGCGTCATGTGGGCGCCCGAGAGGATGGACACGCCGACCGCGTCGGCGTCCTCCTGGATCGCCGTCTCGACGATCTGCTCGGGCGTCTGGTGGAGGCCCGTGTAGATCACCTCCATACCGGCGTCTCGCAGGGCCCGAGCGATGATCTTCGCGCCACGGTCATGGCCGTCGAGGCCGGGCTTCGCGATGACAACTCGTATCGTGCCCGGCACATCGGCAGAATACCGCGGTGCGCCTAACCGTCATCGGCTCCTCACCGGCATGGCCGAACCCGGGGAGCGCGCATTCCGGGTACATGCTCGAAGCCGACGGGAGTCGGGTTCTGCTCGACTGCGGCCCCGGCGTCCTCGGTCGGCTGCGCGAGGAGAGCCTCTGGCCCGACGTGGACGCCATCGCGATCACGCACTGGCACCTCGATCATTGGGGCGACCTCGTGCCCTGGGTATGGGGCACGTTCTACCTCTCGTCGAACGGCCCCGTGAAAAAGCCGGCGCTCTGGGTGCAGCCGGGCGGCGCCGACTTCCTCTGCTCGCTCGGCGAGCGTCTGGGCTTCCCGGACATGTTCGAGCGGACGTTCGACCTCGCCGAGTACGTGCCGGACACCCCGTTTAGCATCGGCAAGCTCGCGGTCACACCCACCCGTGTGCCGCACTACCGCCTCGAGACGTACGCCTTCCGCGTCCAGTCCAACGGCGCCGTGCTCACGTACTCGGGAGATTCGGCCCCTTCGGACGAACTGGTGGAAGCGGCGCGTGATGCCGATCTGTTCGTCTGTGAAGCGACGCTCCTGCGCGGTGAGCTCGACGGTGAGCCCAGAGGGCACCTCTCACTCGACGAGGCGGTCGACGCCTTCGAGCGATCGGGGGCCAAGCGGCTTCTCGTCACCCATCGCCCTCGCGAGCTTCCGACTCCCGACGACCTCGAGCTCGCGTACGACGGCCTCGCGCTCGACGTCTGACCTCCACGCGGCATTGTCGGTAGCTGTGGGAGGAAGTACGTGCGTGTCTGAGAAGAGTCGGTCGTGAGCGGACGACGCGGCAAGATCATCGTCGCGCTCGTCGGCCTGACCTCGAGCGCCTTCTTCCTCTGGCTCGCCGTCCGGAACGCCGACCCGGACCGGGTGCGAGACGCGCTTGCCGACGCGAAGCTGGCACCGCTCCTCCTCACCGTCGTGGTGCTCGGGGTCGGGTACGCGTTCCAGGCCGAGCGCTGGCGCCGGATCGCCGACACCCCGACGCTGGGGCTGCGCTCGTTCTACGCGATGCTGCTCGGCGGCCTCGCCTGCAACAACGTGCTCCCTGTCCGCATCGGCGAGGTCCTGCGCGCCGGCTGGCTGAGCCGCGATGCGCCGATGTCGGGAGGCCGCGCGTTCGGAAGCGTCGTGCTCGACCGGATCTGCGACATCGTGACGCTCGCGATCTTCTTCGCGATCAGCCTGCACGTGGTCGCGAGCGCGACCTGGCTCGTGCGGCTCGCCGTCGGTGCAGCGCTCGCGGTTGTCGGCATCGCCGTCGCCCTCGTCCTCGCCCGCCAGTACACGCGGAGACGGAAGTCGCGGACCGGGACGCACTCCAGCCGTGTCGTCCGGGTACTCCACGACGCCGTCGTCATGCTTGGCGAGCCGATCGGCCGTCGACATGCAGCCCTTTGGCTCGGGCTCTCGGCCTGCACCTGGACGCTCTCGGCGCTGACGGTCGTTCTCGTCGGCCGTTCGGTCGGCGTCGAGCTCGAGCCGCTCGAGGGCGTGTTCATCACTTCCGCTCTCGCGCTCGGTGTCGCTATCCCGTCGTCGCCCGGCTACATCGGCACGTACCAGTGGATTGGCGTCGCCGCGCTCGGCCTGCTCGACGTGCCCGTCGAGCAGGCACTCGCGTTCACGATCCTCATGCAGGCGTCGTGGTTCATCCCGACGACGCTCGCCGGCGGCGCCGTGATCGGCCTGCGGGCGATTCGGGGCCGGCCCGTCCGCGAGCCCGACCCCAATCCGCTCTAAGGCGACGACCTGACGCGCCGATACCCTCCGTGACGTGATCTCGGTTGTCGTTCCCTTGCTCAACGAAGAGCGTTCGCTCGAGGTCCTGTACGCAGAGATCACAGCCGCGCTGGAGTCGCGCGACGAGTTCGAAGTCGTCTTCGTCGACGACGGATCGTCGGACGGGAGCATGGGCGTGCTCACGCGGCTTCACGAGGAGTACGCGAACGTCGTGGTCGTCCACCTCCGCCGAAACTTCGGCAAGGCGGCCGCGCTCCAGGCCGGATTCCTCGAGGCGCGGGGCGACATCGTGGTGACGATCGACGCCGACCTCCAGGACGATCCGGCCGAGATCCCGAAGCTGCTCGCGAAGCTCGACGAGAGCTTCGACCTCGTGTCGGGCTGGAAGACGCGCCGCAACGACCCGCTTGCCCGGAGACTCTTCTCGCGCATGTTCAACTGGGCGACCGGCGCCGTGTCCGGCGTCCGGCTCCATGACGTCAACTGCGGTCTCAAGGCGTATCGGTCGGAGGTGCTCCAGGGCCTACGCATCTACGGCGAGCTCCACCGCTTCATCCCCGTGCTGGCGGCGTATCGCGGGTTCCGCGTCGCGGAGATCCCGGTCAACCACCGGCCGAGGATGCACGGCAGCTCGCGCTACGGTCCCGAGCGGTATCTCCGCGGCTTCTTCGATCTCCTGAGCGTCACGTTCATGGGGCGCTACCGCCATCGCCCGCTGCACCTGTTCGGTGGGCTGGGCGCGCTCATGGGAGCGGTCGGCTTCGTCATCCTCACCTACCTCACGGTCATCTGGTTCTGGGGCGAGGGCATCGGGCACCGCCCCCTGCTCACGCTCGGCGTGCTGCTCGTCGTCGTCGGCATCCAGTTCGTATCGCTGGGCCTCCTCTCCGAGCTCATCACGTCGCAGCACGAGGAACGGATGGACGAGCGTCAGCGGATGGAGCAGCTCGTCGCCGAAGTCCTCCGCTGAGGTGACCGCTCCGGGGCCGCGGCGTCCGTGAACATCCTCGCCCTCACGTCGTCGTACCCGAAGTTCGACGGCGACGCCACCGCACCGTTCATTGCGTCGATCACGGAGCACGTCGCGGCGCTCGGCCACACGGTGCACCTCGTGCATCCGGAGCACGCAGATTGGACGCGGCCGCGGATCGAGGGGAACGTGCACTACCACGCCTACCGCTACTCACCGTCGCGAGCGTGGACGCCGTGGGGGTATGCCCAATCGCTCGAGGGAGGCGTGAAGCTCAGGCGTCGCCTCTATGTCCTCGCCCCGATCGTCTATGCGAGCGCCGTGCGCACATGCTTGCGGCTGGCAGCGAAAGTGCCGTTCGACGTGGTGCATGCGCACTGGCTGATTCCGAACGGAGTGATCGCGACCCAGGTCAGCGCGCGCCGCGACGTCCCGCTCGTGATCTCTCTGCACGGCTCGGACATCTCCGTCGTGGAACGGAAGCGGTGGCTGGAGCGACCGGCGCGACGTGCCTTCTCGCGTGCGAGCGCGGTAACCGCTCCGAGCGACGATCTCCTCGAGCGGGCATCTCGCATCGGTGCGCGTGGCGTCCTCCGGCTCCTGCCCTACGGGGCCGACCCCGCGCAGCTTATGGCCGATCCGGAGAGCGCACGGGCGGTCCGCAAGCGACACGGCATCAACGACGGCGACGTCGTCGTGCTGGGGATTGGCCGCTTCGTACGATGGAAGGGGTTCGACGATCTCATCGCGAGCGTGGGGGCGGCGCGAGTGGACGTGCCCAATCTGAAGCTCGTTCTTGTCGGCGACGGTGACCTACGGGTCGAGCTCCAAGCGCAGGCCGGGCTGCTCGCGCACGGCGCGGTGTCCTTCGCCGGCATGGTGACGCGGGACGAGATCGGCTCCTATTTCGCGACCGCCGACGTCGTGGCAGTTCCCTCGGTCCATGCCGACGGATACGTCGACGGACAGCCGAACGTCGCCCTCGAAGCGATGGCGGCGGGAAAGCCGCTCGTCGTGACCGACGTGGGCGGCCTGCCGGCACTTGTGCGCGATGAGACCTGCGGTCTCGTCGTCGGCGAGGGCGACCGCGGCGCGCTGGCTCGGGCGCTCGTCACCCTTGCACAGGCGCCCGACCGCCGGACCGCGATGGGGGCCGTCGGTCGCGCGCGTGTCGAGCGCGAGCTGAACTGGGACGCGTACGTGGAGCACCTCGTCCAGATCTACGAATCGGCCGTACGGTGATGGCCGCGCGTCTCAAGCGCTCTAGCGAGCGGTTCGACGCCACTCGGCGTGAGACGGTCGAGGACGTCGTCATGGGCCTGTACCACCGCTACTCCTACGAGGTGGCCAGGAAGTCGCTCGGGGCCAACGATCGCGTGCTCGACGTCGGCTTCGGCGAGGGGTACGGCGCGTCGATCCTCGACGCGGACTACACGGGCGTCGAGCTCGACCCCGATCTCGTGGCGCATGCAGAGCAGCGGTATCGCGGGCGGTTCCAGACCTACGACGGCCGCACGCTGCCCGACGGCCCCTTCGATCTCGTCGTGAGCTTCCAGGTGATCGAGCACGTTGCCGACACCGACCCGTGGCTCGCCGAGATTGCGCGAGTCGGCCGGCGGGGGATGTTTGCGACTCCGAACCGGACCGCGCGGCTGGGCCCCGGAGAACGTCCATGGAACCGCTATCACGTCCGCGAGTACACGGCGAGCGAACTTCGAACGCAGCTTCGTCGGCACTTCGCCCACGTAACCGTCTGGGGCGTTCGCGCCCCCGCGGAGATCGAAGCCGTCGAGCTCGCCCGCTATGCGCGCGCACGTCGGATCGCCCGCCTGGATCCTTTCGGCTTGCGCTACCGGCTACCGGTGCGCGCGGACGCCTGGGTGCGTCACCGACTACGAAACCCCCCGGCGATGCCGGAAGCGGAGCTCACGCTCGATGAGTTCCACCACTCGGAAACCGACGCCGTCGAAGCGCTGGTGCTCCTCGCTGAGGCGCGTTAGAAGACGGGGGTCTCGCGCCAGACCCCCCAGACCTCGCGGAGCGCATCGCACATCTCGCCGAGCGTCACGTAGTCGCGCGACGCCTCGATGATCGGCGGCATGAGGTTGACGTCGTCGCGCGACGCCGCGTCCTTCAGCGCGCCGAGTCGACTCTCGACCCGCGCCGAGTCGCGGCCCGCCTTCACCGCTGCGAGCCGGTCGATCTGCTTCTGCTCGAGCGCGGGGTCGATCTTGAGGATCTCGATCGGCTCCTCCCCGCCCGAGATGTACCGGTTCACGCCCACCACGACGCGCTTCCCGGACTCGACCTCCGACTGGTAGCGGTACGACGCCTCGGCGATCTCGCGCTGGAAGAAGTTGTCCTTGATGGCGGCAACGACCCCGCCGAGGTTGTCGATGCGGTCGAAGTACTCGTACGCCTGCGCCTCGATCTCGTTCGTGAGCCGCTCGACGTGGTACGAGCCCCCCAGCGGGTCGATCGTGTTGACGGCGCCCGACTCGTGCGCAATGACCTGCTGCGTGCGCAGCGCGATCCGGACGGCGTCCTCCGTCGGGAGCGCGAGTGCCTCGTCGAACGAGTTCGTATGCAGGCTCTGCGTGCCACCGAGGACGGCGGCGAGCGCCTCGAGCGCAGTCCGGACGATGTTGACCTCCGGTTGCTGGGCGGTGAGTGAGACCCCGGCAGTCTGCGTGTGGAAGCGCATGAGGAGCGAGCGCTCGTTGCGCGCGCCGTACCGGTCTCGCATCTCCCTGGCCCAGATCCTCCGCGCCGCGCGGTACTTCGCGATCTCCTCGAAGAAGTCGAGGTGCGCGTTGAAGAAGAAGGAGAGGCGGGGCGCGAAGTCGTCGATGCCGAGCCCTCGGTCGATCGCGGCCTCGACGTATGCGAAGCCGTCGGCGAGCGTGAACGCGAGCTCCTGCGCGGCCGTCGATCCCGCCTCGCGGATGTGGTACCCGGAGATCGACACAGGGTGGAAGAGCGGCATCTCGCGCGCGCAGAACTCGATCATGTCCACGACGAGCCGCATGGACGGCTCGGGCGGGAAGATCCACTCCTTCTGCGCGATGTACTCCTTGAGGATGTCCGTCTGCGCGGTGCCGCGAAGCTTCTCGCGCGAGACACCCTGCTCCTCGCCGACGCACACGTAGAACGCGAGGACGATCGCTGCGGGAGAGTTGATCGTCATCGACGTCGAGACGTCGCCGAGCGGGATGCCCGCGAACAGTGTCTCCATGTCCGCGAGGGAGTCGATCGCGACGCCCTCCCGGCCGACCTCGCCGAGCGATCGCTGGTGGTCCGAGTCGTAGCCCATGAGCGTGGGCATGTCGAATGCGGTCGAGAGCCCGGTCTGGCCGTGGTCCGTGAGGTAGCGGAAGCGCTCGTTCGTCTCTTCCGCCGTCCCGAAGCCCGCGAACTGGCGCATCGTCCACAGCCGGCCGCGGTACATCGAGGGATAGACGCCGCGGGTGTACGGGTAGGCGCCCGGATACCCGAGGTCGCGGGCATAGTCCGTCTCGACGTTGTCCGGCGTCGCAAGCGGCTCGTTCTCGATGCCCGAGATCGTCGAGAAGAGCTCGTCCGTGCGCTCCGGCGCTCCGTCGTAGACGTTCGCGCGCCACGCAGCGAGCGACTCGGCCGCGCCGCGGTCCTCGGTCGTCGCCATCGCGCGCATTGTAGGTGGACAGGGATGAGCATCCGCCGTGCGCTGGTGCGGCCGATACGGCAACGGAGGCACGGCGCCCAAGGGGTCGCCGACGACACACGGGTGCAGGCGCGCAGCCCGTTCCTCTACACCGAGATCACGCGACCCAGTGGCGAGACGCGCTTCGTCCTGATCGAGAAGCGCGTTGAGCTCGCGGAACCGCACGACGTCGCGGTCCTCGAGATGGCAGGACGCCCGGGAGCCTGGCGCGTCTGGGTCGACGGGAGCCCCGTGACTGCCGCGATCGTCCTCCGCGGCTCGTCCGGACGATGGGCGCCGATCGTCACGGCCGAGAGCTGGAACGCTCGGTCGCCTGCGTGCAACTCATTCGGCTTCCGCTTCGAGGACGTGGCGGTCTCGACCGGCGCCGGCGGGTCCTGGCGCGCATTCGTTCCAGGGCACCGGTTCCTCGACGGAGCTCACACCGTCCACGATCTCACTGCCGCGGGGGCAACGCAGAACGACGTGCGGTACGCGTTCCTCGCCGCCTCGAGCTAGACCGACGCGGTCGGCAGTCTCCCGCGGGCGATGACGCCCGTCCCCACGCCTCTGCGGGCGAGCGGCCGCTGGACGGAACGGAACGGAAGAGAAACCGCCCGGGTCGCCCTCGCGCCCCAGGCTGGCGGCTGGAGGAAACGGCCGCTCTCCGCGGTCCGCTCGGCGCGTGACTTCCCACTCGGTCGAAGGCGGAACGCAACGCGGCGCACCGCTTCCTGCGCGTTCCCCCAGGGGGAGCCGTAGACGACGCTCGTGACGTCGGCCAGGCCCGCGTCCCGCAGCTTCCCCTCGAGCTCCGCAGGGTCGTAGCGGCGGAAGTGGCCGAGTCGCGCATCGCCTTCCGAGAACCGGTCGCGACCCTGGGGGACGCTCACGATCATCGAACCGCCTGGTCGGAGGTGCCGCATCCAGCCCGCGAGGGCGCCGCGGTCGTCGTCGACGTGCTCGAGTACCTCGAAGGCACAGACGAGGTCGAACTCGCCCTCGGGCGGGAGGTCCTCGAAGGACATGTTGCGGACGATGCCTCGCGATCCGATCCGCTCGACCGCGGCCGCGTAGGAGACCGGATCCGGCTCGATGGCGACGTACTCGTAGCGGTCGGCCAGGAACGAGCCGACTCCCGCAGTGCCCGCGCCGATGTCGAGCACCCGACCTCCCTGCCCAGGCAGCAGCGGTTCGAGCGCGTCCCAGCGAAGCCAGGCGGTGACGGTGAGCGGAGGCGTGGACATCCCGGATCGCGACGGGTCGGCTACCTGTTC
>DASTWH010000356.1:0-2341 GCA_035758735.1 Gaiellaceae bacterium | reverse complement strand
ACGCGCTCAAGCACGCGCACGCCGGCCATGCTGACGTCACGGTCCGCTACGCGCCCGACGAGGTGCAGATCGTCGTGCGCGACGACGGCACGGGACCGCCGAGCGCCAACGGCCCCGGGTACGGGCTCGCGGGCGTGCGCGAGCGCGTCAAGATCTACGGCGGCGAGATGACCGCGGGCCGTGCGAGCGACGGGGGCTTCGTCCTGCACACGCGCCTTCCCCTCGCGGGCGGCCGGTCATGAGCATCCGCGTCCTCGTCGCCGATGACCAGGCGATGGTCCGCGCGGGCTTCCGGATGCTGCTCGGCGGCGAGGCGGACATCGAGGTCGTCGCCGAGGCGGAGAACGGGATCGAGGCCGTCCGCAAGGCGGCGCGCTTCCAGCCGACCGTCGTGTTGATGGACATCCGGATGCCGGAGCTCGACGGCCTCGAGGCGACCCGGCGCATCCTCGCGGCGGACGCACGCGCGCGGGTCCTCGTCCTCACGACGTTCGACCTCGACGAGTACGTCTACGAGGCGCTCCGTGCCGGCGCGAGCGGGTTCGTCCTCAAGGACGACCCGCCCGAGCAGCTGCTGGCGGCCATCCGGACCGTCACCGCCGGCGACGCGCTCCTCTCCCCCGGCGTCACGAAGCGCGTGATCGCGCGCTTCACGCGCATCCCTCGCCCGGCGCCGCCAGACGCCTTCGAGGAGCTGACGGTGCGCGAGCGCGACGTCTTCCGCCTGGTCGCGAACGGCCTCTCGAACCCCGAGATCGCGCACGAGCTCTTCATCAGCGAGACGACCGTCAAGACGCACGTCACGCACATCCTCCAGAAGCTGGGCCTCCGCGACCGCGTGCAGGCGGTCGTGCTCGCCTACCAGGCGGGGCTCTTCGAGGCTGACGACCGGCCGGTCCACGCCGGCGACGCGTCCGTGGACTGACCCCGCCACCTCGACATCGCCGCACCGCGTAGCGGCCGGCCCGCTCCTAGATGGCGTACTGCTCGAGCAGGCGGCGGGCGATGACGAGCTGCTGGATCTCGTTCGACCCCTCGCCGAGGATCAGGACCGGCGCGTCGCGGTAGAGCCGCTCGACGAGGAACTCCGTCGAGTAGCCGTAGCCGCCGTGGATGCGCATCGCCTCGAGCGCGACCTCCTCGGCCGTCTCGGTCGAGAAGAGCTTCGCCATCCCCGACTCCAGGTCGGCGCGCTCGCCGCGGTCCTTCTTCTCGGAGGCCTGCATCATCAGGAGGCGCGACGCCTCGATCTTCGTCGCCATCTGCGCGAGCTTCATCTGGATCGCCTGGTGGTTCGCGATCGGCTTCCCGAACGCCTCGCGCTCCTGCGCGTAGCGGATCGACGCCTCGAAGGCCGCCGTCGCGATCCCGATCGCCCGCGCGGAGATGTTGACGCGGCCGAGCTCGATCCCGCCCATGAAGTACTTGAAGCCCTCGCCGATCCCGGCCTCGCCGCCGAGGACGCTCGACACCGGCGTCCGGAAGCCGTCGAAGACGAGCTCGACCGACTCGACGCCCTTGTAGCCCAGCTTCTTGAGCTTCGGCGGGATCACGAGGCCCGGCTGCTCGTGCGTCGCCGGCTCCTTCTCGAGGACGAAGGCCGTCATCCCCTTGTGCCGCGGCTCGGCCGTCGGGTCGGTCTTCGCGAGCAGCGTCATCATGTTCGACCGGAAGCCGTTCGTCGCCCACATCTTCTGCCCCGTGATGACGAACTCGTCCCCGTCGCGCTCGGCGAGCGTCCGGATCGCCTGCACGTCGCTGCCGGCGTGCGGCTCGGTCATCGAGTACGCGGAGTGCAGCTCGCCCGTCGCCATCCGGGGCAGGTAGGTCTCCCGCTGCTCCTCCGTCCCGTAGGTCTTGATCATCCAGGCCGAGATGAAGTGGGTGTTGAGGACGCCCGAGAGCGACATCCAGCCGCGCGAGAGCTCGACCTGGATCAGGGCGTAGGTCGTGAGGTCGAGCCCGAGGCCGCCGTACTGCTCCGGGATGGTCACGCCGAAGAGGCCCATCTCCTTCATCTGCGCGACGAGCTCGGTCGGGTACTCGTCGGCGTGCTCGAGCTCGGACGCGACCGGCACGACGTCCTTCTCGACCCACTCGCGAACGGTGGCGACGATCTCCCGTCGCTCGGTTTCCAGCGCCGTTGCCACTACGCAGCCACCTCCTGGGGCGAGAGACGGGAGAGCACCGCACGAAGGTCGCCCTGCCGTTCGAGGGTCGAGACCCCTTCCTCGAAGGAGGCGACGTCCGCGGCGTCGAGGGCGAGCGACGCGTTGTCGCGGAACTTCTGGAGCACCTGCTCGTCGCTCAGCGGGTTCTGCGGCGCGCCGGGCTGGTGGGC
>DASTWH010000333.1:0-2741 GCA_035758735.1 Gaiellaceae bacterium | reverse complement strand
CAGCGGAGTCGATCTGATCCGCGCGCAGGAGTGCGCTGTTGATGCGCCTGACGAGCGCGGGGGCGCTGTTCGCGGGATAGAGGCTCTGGTCGGGATACGTCTGGCCTGCGAGGTTCGCATCCGCGGCCACCTGCCAGCCGGAGAGGTAGATCGCCTTCAGGCCCGCCTTGACCATCTGGACGGCCTGCGCCCCCGTCAGCGCTCCGAGCGCCGGGACGTACTCCTCCGAGTGCATGAGCTGCCAGAGGCGCTCGGCGCCGAGCCGTGCGAGCGTGTGCTCGACGTGGAACCGCCCACGGATCCGCTCCACGTCCTCGGTCCCGTACGGCCTCTCGACTCCTGCCCAACGCGTCGATCCCATCTCACGCCTCCCCGGCTCGATTGTGTGCACTCGTAACTGAGATTGGATCCTAGATACCCAATCTGATGCCGTCAAACCCCAAGATATGGCCCTTTTGGATCCGAACGAGGATGGAACTGGATCCGGAATCGGCGCTGGTACGATCGCGCGCCATGACGCGGCAGGCTCCCGACGCAGCGACCTTCGGCTCAGAGATCGCCGCCGCGTACGCGACGAAAGGACGCGCAGTCGAGCTCGGGACGGGAATGCTCGCCGGCGCGCTCGTGCCCGAGGCGGCGGTTCGCCTGCCGCTCGCGTCGATGAACCGCCACGGACTGATCGCCGGTGCGACCGGAACCGGCAAGACACGAACCCTCCAGCTCGTCGCGGAGCAGCTCTCTGCCGCAGGCGTCGCCGTGTTCACGGCCGACGTGAAAGGCGACGTCTCCGGCATGGCGGTGGCCGGGTCCGACGACGGCCCGGCCAAGAAGCGAGCGGCCGAGCTCGCCCTACCGTTCACGCCGACCGCGTTCCCGGTCGAGTACCTGTCGCTCGGCGGCCTCGGGCCGGGCGTGCCGGTGCGCGCGACGGTGTCCGATTTCGGGCCGCTCCTCCTGGCGAAGGTCCTCGGTTCGAACACGACGCAGGAGCAGAGCCTCACTCTCGTCTTCCACTACGCGGACGAGAAGGGTCTCCCGCTTCTCGACCTGTCGGACCTCCGGGCACTCCTGACCTTCCTCGACTCCGACGCCGGCCGAGCGGAGCTGAAGGGGATCGGGGGCCTTTCGCCGCAGACCGTCGGCGTGCTCCTCCGTTCGCTCGTCGGCCTCGAGACGGGCGGCGGCAACGAGTTCTTCGGCGAGCCCCAGCTCGACGTGGCCGACCTGCTGCGTACGGCGCCCGACGGCCGCGGTCTCATCTCGTGCCTCGAGCTCCCGGCCGTGCAGGACAAGCCGCGGCTCTGGTCGACAGTCCTCATGTGGCTCGTCGCCGAGCTCTTCGAGCAGCTTCCCGAGGTCGGAGACCGCGACAAGCCCCGCCTCGTCTTCTTCCTCGACGAGGCGCACCTGCTGTTCGAGGGCGCGAGCAAGGCTTTCGTCGAGTCCGTCGTTCAGACGGTGCGGCTCATCCGCTCGAAGGGCGTCGGCGTGTTCTTCGTGACGCAGACGCCGAAGGACATTCCCGCGGACGTGCTCGGCCAGCTCGGGAACCGCGTGCAGCACGCGCTTCGCGCGTTCACGCCCGACGACGCCAAGGCGCTGCGCGCGACGGTGCGGACGTTCCCGAAGTCCGACGCCTACGACCTCGAGGAGCTCCTCACGCAACTCGGGACGGGGGAGGCGGCAGTCACGATCCTGAACGAGTCCGGTGTCCCGACGCCGGTGGTGCACACGCGCATGCGGCCTCCGCTGTCGCGGATGGGCCCGGCCGACGACGTCGCCGGCGCCGCCAGTGCAAGCACGCTGTTCGCGAAGTACGGGACGAGGCTCGACAGCCAGAGCGCGCGGGAGATGCTCGCCGCCCGCCTCGACCCACCCGCACCCGATGCGCCGCTCCCTTCACAGCCGAGCGAGCGCCAGAAGAGCGCCGGGACCGCCGTGGGCAAGGGCGCGGACGCGATCGGCGACTTCCTCGGGTCCTCGAGCGGACGAGCACTGACGCGGGAGGTCGTTCGCGGCGTGTTCGGGATGCTGAAGAAGGGTCGCCTCTAGACTCCGACGCGTGGTACTGAGCTCGTTCCTCGTCGGCCTCGTGCTGGGGCTCGCCGGCACCTTCGTCGTGGCCGTCCGCGGCGTCGCGCTGTGGAAGCAGGGCAAGCGCAGCGGGAAGGCGATCACGAGTGAGCTCGCGCTCTTCGAGGAGCGGAGCGCACGAACGGAGCAGCTCCTGGTGGACGCCGAGCGAGCGCACGCCGAGCTGCAGGTGGCGACCGAGCGCCTTCGCGTGTCGCGTGCGCAGCTGCAGGTGCTGCTCGGCTCCATCGAGGAGGCGCAGCGCCGAACTCGCTGGCTGCGCGTGTTCCTCCCGAGTCGATGACCCGCGTCGCAGCGGTCGACCTCGGGACGAACTCGACCCGCCTCCTCGTCGCGGACGTCGAGGGCGACCGGCTCGAGGAGGTGACGCGCCGGCTGGCCATCACTCGCCTCGGCGAGGGCGTCGACGAGCGACGGCGACTCCTCCCCGTGCCCGTCGCGCGCGTCCGGAACTGCCTCGCCGAGTACCGAAGGGAGCTCGAGGAGCTCGGCGCCGAGCGCACCCTCGCGATCGCCACGAGCGCGGTACGGGACGCGGAGAACGGCGAGGCGTTCCTCGGGGAGATCGAGTGGGGCTACGGATTCACGACGCGGCTGCTCACGGGTGAGGAGGAGGCGACGATGATGATTCGCGGCGTCACGGCAGG
>DASTWH010000166.1:0-2009 GCA_035758735.1 Gaiellaceae bacterium | reverse complement strand
CGACCCTGACGACCCCGACGAGCACACGTTCCCCTGGAACGACCCGCGCGTCGCACCGCTATGGAGCTCGAGCACCCCGATCCTGTCCGCGCGGGACGACGCCGTCGAGTCCTGATCACGGGCGCGGACGGCCAGCTCGGCCACGCGCTGCGGCAGGCATTCGCTGGCGATGACGTTCTCGCGTTCTCGCGCGCCGAGTGGGACGTCACCCAGCCCCTGGGCGACATCGTCCCTCGCGACGGCCTCGACCTCGTCCTGCACACGGCTGCGTGGACGGACGTCGACGGTGCCGAGTCCGACCCGCAGGGGGCAGCTGCGGTCAACGTCGCCGGCACCGCGCACGCTGCCGCGCTGAAGGCGCCGCTCGTCACCTTCTCCACCGACTACGTGTTCGACGGGCGCAAGCACTCGCCGTACGTGGAGTCCGACGGCCCGAACCCCGCCTCCGCGTACGGACGCACGAAGCTGCACGGAGAGGCGGCGGCCGGCACCAACGCGTGGGTCGTGCGAACGTCGTGGCTGTTCGGGCCCACGGGCCACAACTTCTTGCGGACGATGCTCCGCCTCGCGGCCGAACGTGACGAGGTGTCGGTCGTGGACGACCAGCGGGGGTGCCCGACGTTCGTCGGCCATCTCGCCGAAGCCGTCCACGTGCTCGTCGACGAGGACCGGCCGAAAGGTCTCTGGCACGTGGCGGCGGCCGGCGACTGCACGTGGGCCGACTTCGCGGAGGCGATCTTCGAGGAGACAGGAGTCGAGTGTCGCGTCCGTCGGATCACGACCGCGGAGTTCGCGCGCCCGGCGCCGAGGCCCGCGTACTCGGTCATCAGGAGCGAGCGGGCGGACGCGCCACTGCTTCCGCACTGGCGCGAGGGGCTCCGGGCCTGTCTCGCGGAGATGGGTCGCTAGCCTTCGGCACCGTGCGCCTCCTCGTCACCGGCGGAGCCGGCTTCATCGGCTCCAACTTCGTCCACTACTGGCTCGAGCGGCACCCCGGCGACGAGCTCGTCGTCTACGACCTCCTCACGTATGCGGGGAATCGGGAGAGCCTGGCCGCGGTCGAGAATCGGATCGCGTTCGTCCAGGGCGACATCTGCGATCGCGAGCTCGCCGAGGTGACGTTGCGCGAGCACGGCACCGAGGTCGTGGTCAACTTCGCCGCCGAGTCGCACAACTCGCTGGCGGTGGTCGATCCGACGCGGTTCTTCCGGACGAACGTGCTCGGGACGCAGACGCTGCTCGACGCCTCGCGCGCAGCCGGGGTGGCGCGCTTCCATCACGTCTCCACGTGTGAGGTCTACGGCGACCTCGCGCTCGACACCGACGAGGTCTTCACCGAGGAGTCGCCGTACCGTCCGCGCACGCCCTACAACGCTTCCAAGGCAGGAGCGGACCACGCCGTGCGCGCGTACTTCGAGACCTTCGGGCTCCCGGTGACGATCACGAATTGCTCGAACAACTACGGGCCTTTCCAGTTCCCGGAGAAGGTCATTCCGCTGTTCGCGACGAACGCGCTCGACGACGAGGCACTGCCGATGTACGCCTCGACCAAGAACAAGCGGGAGTGGCTGCACGTCGACGACCACTGCGAGGCAATCGACCTCGTTCTCCGGGAGGGCCGCCCGGGCGAGACGTACAACGTCGGATCGGGCGTCGAGGCGACGATCGAGGAGATCGCGGATCGCGTGCTCGAGTTGACCGGCAAGCCCGCGTCCCTCAAGACGATCGTCCCGGACCGCCCGGGCCACGATCGCCGGTACCTCCTCGACGCGACGAAGATCTCGAAGGAGCTAGGCTGGGCGCCGACGCGTGGGTTCGACGAGGGGCTGGCCGAGACCGTCGTTTGGTACGAAGCGAATCGCGCCTGGTGGGAGCCGCTGAAGGCGCGCGCGCTCGTGCAGGAAACAGCCTGGAAATAGGGCGTTTCCGCTCAAGGCCGCGTTGTTTTGGCCGAGAACACAACGTGCACACTTTGCGGAGCTACCCTGGAGCCTTCGTGCGAGCGATTT
>DASTWH010000084.1:0-2732 GCA_035758735.1 Gaiellaceae bacterium | reverse complement strand
CCCGACGCGGGCGCCGGTGTGCTCGATCACGATGTTCGTCGCGATCGTCGTCCCGTGGAACACCTGGTCGAGCGTCGCGGGGTCGGCGCCGGCCTCCTCCGCGAGCTCGCGGATCCCCTGGATCGTCCCCTGGGAGGGGTCCTCGGGCGTCGTCGGGAGCTTGTGGACGCGGATCGTCCCCGCCTCGTCGTCGACGTAGATCAGGTCGGTGAACGTCCCGCCGACATCGACCCCGATCCGCTTCATGCCCCACCTCCCGCGGTGAGCACGATCTTGCCGAAGAACTCCCGGCTCTCCATGAGCTCCATCGCCTGCGCAGCCTCCTCGAGCGGGAACGTCGCGGCCACCTGCGGCTGGAGCGCGCCGCGGCCGATCAGGTGGAAGCACGTCTCGACCTCGCGCCGGTCGAAGACGAACGAGCCGATCACCTGCAGCTGCCGGCGGAAGAACGGGATGATGTCGAACGGGACGACCTCGCCCGCATGGCCGCCGCAGATCACGAGCCTGCCGTCCTTCGCGAGCGAGTCGAGGCCCTTCTGGAAGTGCTCCCCGCCGCAGTGCTCGTAGACGACGTCGACGCCGTGACCGTCGGTCGCGCGCATCACCTCCTCGACGACGTCCTGCGTCGTGTAGTTGACCCCGAGGTCGAGGCCGAGCTCGCCCGCCCGCGCGAGCTTGTCGTCGCGGCTCGACGTGCCGATCACGCGGGCGCCCGCGAGCTTCGCGACCTGCACCGCCGCCGAGCCGATCCCGCTGCCGACGGAGTTGACGAGCACGGTCTCGCCGGGGCGCACCTGCGCGCGGGTGATGAGCATGTGCCACGCCGTCCCGAAGGCGATGTTGCTGGCCGCCGCCTGGACGTCGGTGACGCCGTCGGGGATCGGGATCAGCTGCGACGCCTTGCACCGGACCTGCTCGGCGTAGGCGCCGCCCGTGCCCATCCCGATGAACCAGTCCGGCGCGGTGCAGAGCGACTCGCGGCCGCTCCGGCAGTACACGCAGTTTCCGCACGTCGCGATCAGGTAGACGGCGACGCGGTCGCCGACCTGCCAGCCGTCCACACCCTCGCCGAGCGCAGCGATCCGGCCGACGGGCTCGACGCCCAGCGTGTGGGGCAGCTCGATCGGGAAGCGCGAGACGCCCTCGCGGACGTCGACGTCGAGGTGGTTGAGGGCCGAGGCCGTCACGTCGACGATCACCTCGTTCACTCCCGGCACGGGGTCGGGCAGCTCTTCGAGCCGCAGGACGTCGGAGTTCCCGAACTCGTGGACGACGACTGCCTTCACGCCCTCGCTCCTCTCAACTGCGTTGTAGTGTCCGCCTCGAAGTCAGACATTTGCGATTCTGACAAACCGATGAGGCACCTCCAAACCGCGCCCGCCATCCCGGTTTCCGGCGCGTGAACTTCGAGCCCGCGCCCGAGCTCGCCGAGATCCGCACCGCGGTGCGGGAGCTCTGCGGCCGCTTCCCCGGCGAGTACTGGCGGGCGCTCGAGCCCGACCGCTACCCCGAGGAGTTCGTCGTCGCGCTGACCGAGGCCGGGTGGCTCGCGGCGCTCGTCCCCGAGGAGTACGGGGGCGCGGGGCTGGGTCTCACGGCGGCGAGCGTGATCCTCGAGGAGATCAACGCCTCCGGCTGCAACTCGGGTGCGTGCCACGCGCAGATGTACATCATGGGGACGATCCTCCGGCACGGCTCGCAGGCGCAGAAGGAGCGGTACCTGCCCGCGATCGCCTCCGGCGAGCTGCGGCTGCAGGCGTTCGGGGTGACCGAGCCCGGCGCCGGCTCCGACACCACCGCCTTGCAGACGACCGCGACGAGGGTCGACGACGGCTGGTCGATCACCGGGCAGAAGATCTGGACCTCCCGGGCCGAGCACTCCGACCTGATGCTCCTGCTCGCCCGGACGACCCCGGCGGACGAGGTGGCGAAGCGCACCGACGGGCTCTCGACGTTCCTCGTCGACATGAAGCGCGCCCAGGCCGACGGGACGATGACGATCCGCCCGATCCGGACGCTGATGAACCATGCGACGACGGAGATCTTCCTGGACGCCGTCCGCGTCCCCGACGACGCGCTCGTCGGGGACGAGGGCAAGGGGTTCCGGTACATCCTCGACGGCATGAACGCCGAGCGGGTGCTGATCGCGGCGGAGTGCATCGGCGACGGGCACTGGTTCCTCGAGAAGGCGTCGGCGTACGCGGGCGAGCGCGTCGTCTTCGGCAAGCCGATCGGCGCGAACCAGGGGATTCAGTTCCCGCTCGCGCGCGCCCACGCGGCGCTCGAGGCGGCCGACCTGATGCGGTACAAGGCCGCCTGGCTCTTCGAGCAGGGCCGGCCGTGCGGGCCCGAGGCGAACATGGCGAAGCTGCTCGCGGCCGACGCCTCGTGGGCCGCGGCGAACGCGTGCCTCGACACGCACGGCGGCTTCGGCTTCGCGGAGGAGTACGACGTCGAGCGGAAGTTCCGCGAGACCCGCCTCTACCAGGTCGCGCCGGTCTCGTCGAACCTGATCCTCGCCTACGTCGGCCAGCACGTCCTCGGGCTTCCCCGCAGCTACTGAGCGAACGCCAGGAGCGAGCGCTCCAGCCGCGCGGCGTCGAGGCGGCGCCCGATCAGGACGAGGCGCGAGCGGCGGTCGTCGTCCGGCCAGGCGTCGAGGTGGCGCGGCGGGTGGACGACGTGCTGGACGGCGTCGAGCACGACCGGGCCGTCGCCGCCGACGTCGACGA
>DASTWH010000431.1:0-4967 GCA_035758735.1 Gaiellaceae bacterium | reverse complement strand
CCAGCCCGGCCAAGAGATGGTCACGGCGTTGCCGCCGTACTTCTGCGTTCCAAGTGGCACTGTGCGGGGGAAGTGCGCGATGACCTGGTCGGCGACGATGACGGACACCGCGATCGTGATGAGCGCCTGGCGAAGGTCCTGTCCCTGGTTCCAGCGCAGCAGGAGCTGCTGGACACCGAGCCCGAAAACGGCGATGCACGCCATCGCGACGAGCCAGGGCACGACCCACTCGAGCGTGTTCACCTCCTGCCCGGACAGGAAGAACCCGGAGCCCGTCATTCGCTGCTGCACCTCGTACGCGATGTAGCCGCCGAGGAGGTAGAAGGCGCCGTGGGCCATGTTCACGACGCGCATGAGCCCGAAGATGAGCGAGAACCCGCTCGCGACGATGAAGAGGAGCCCCGCGAAGGTCAGGCCGTCGAGGATGGTCTCGAGAAAGGAGCTCGGGTCGTCGAACGCCGATCCGGTGTTCGTCGTCCGCCAATTCCCGCCCACCTCCGGCGGCGGGTTCGCGATCACGAGCACGTAGAGGAGCGCGAAGACGACGACGGCGGCGGCAGCGGCGCGCGCCACCGTTCCAGCTACACCCCAGGCGCGGATTCGCTCGGCCACCGGTCGGTCGAACGTACCAGCGCGGTCGAGCGCTTTCAACGGCCAACCGACCTGCATCCGGCGGCGCCTTGACGCTCGCCTCGGGCGGCGAATAGCCTCAGGGCGAGGCCCGCGAGAGGAGGAGCAATGCCGTACCGAGCTGTCATTCCCTACGAGTCGCTCGACCCCCTGACGATCGGTGCGTCCGGTGACGAGGACAAGGTCTCCCGCGACACGCTCGAACTCGAGATCCCGGACCAGAACCTCCTCGCCGCGATCTACCCCGACGAGCCGGCGCCGGTCGACAACGCGACGGACACTGCTCGCTCGGCCCTCGAGACGCCCACGTCGGGGCCGCGGTTCTCGGAACTCGTGGCGTCGGCCTCCAAGGTCGCGGTCATCATCGACAACCAGTTTCGGCCCACGCCGCAGTCGAAACTGCTGCCGCCGGTGCTCGACGCGATCGAGGCTGCCGGAAAGCCTGCGGTCGTCGTCTGCGCGAACGGCAAGGTCTTCCCGATGTCGGACTCCGACATCGAGCAGAAGATCGGCCGGGAGAATCTCGCGCGCATGGAGGCGCTTGGGATCGAGTTCCATCAGAACGACCCGCGCAACACGGAGAACTACGAGTACGTCGGCGTGTCGTCACGCGGGACGCCGGTCTGGCTCCACAAGGAGGTCGCCGCCTGCGACGTGAAAGTCACGATCGGCCAGGCTCAGTCGAACCACTGGGGCGCGGGTGGAGGCGGCAAGCTGGTCCTCCCCGGCGTCGTCTCGGACGAGACCATCGAGTCGAACCACTGCGCGTTCGTGCCCTCGCCACAGACGCACTACGGCGCCTACGCCGGCCCAATGCGGTCCGACATCGACGAGGTCGCGACGATGTGCGGGCTCTCGGGGACGATGAACGTCGTCCTCGACACTCACGGCCGCGTGATCGAGTGCATCTTCGGCGCGCATCCCGACGCCCATCGCATCGCGATCGAGCGATTCAACGAGATCTACGCCTACGAGCATCCCGGGAGGCAGGCGGACATCGCGATCTGCGGCGTGTTCGCGCCGACCGACCACCTCTTCTTCCACACGGGCTGGGGATGCATGTCCGCCGACTTCGTGGTCAAGGACGGAGGGTCGATCATCTACTGCTCGCCCTCGCCCGGCGTGTCCACTGCGATCGGCGACTTCCCCGGCCTCGCGCTGATGGATTTGATGAAGCCGTACATGCCCGCGACGCCGGAGAACTACCAGCGCGTCCTCAAGGACATCCATGCACGCGCGATCCAAATGTGGGCGGGCTGCATCTGGGTGCCGATCTACGAGGTGATGACGCGGAAGCACCTCTCGCTGGTCACGCTCGAGGAGAACCTCGAGCTGGCAGCCGACATCGGCCTCGACGCGGGGACGTCGCTCGATGCAGCGTTCGCCGCCGCCCTCGAGCGACACGGTGCCGACGCGAAAGTCGTCGTCCTTCCCTACGCCCGCTATCAGCTGCCGGCGAACATGGTCAGGATGGACGCCGAGCCGATGCGGTACCCGGCGGAGGCACTGGCACACTGACGCAACGCTTCGTTCCGGGACTCGACGCACGCGGGACCGCGCCGGACGCGCCCGAGTCGCGGGAGGTCAGAGGCTCGACCACGATCGTCGAACTCCTGCGAATGTTTCCCGACGGCGAGGCCGCGCGGCTCCTCTCCACGCTGCAGATGCCGTGTGCACACTGCGGTGGCGCCTTCCACGAGCCGTTGACGATGGCGGCGAAGCGCCATCGCCGGGATCCCCGCGCCGTCATCGAGGCGTTCCAGGCGCTGGAGGACGGCGGGCCTGACGCGGACGGGGTCGAGGCAGCGCTGGCGAGGGTGGCCTAGGAGGCGATGGCGAGCCGTTTCGTGAACGACGCGTTGAGCGAGCCCGAACGGAAAGGCTGGTCTGAGATCTCGACCTCGTCGTAGCCGGCAGCGGCGACCGCGACGGCGATGGCCGCCCGGCGCTCCGACGTCAGCGCGGCGAGCGCGTCCTCGGGGAGCTCGACCCTGCCGAGCACGCCGAAGTGTCGAACCCGAAGCACGCCATAGCCGAGCGCCTTGACCGCCAGCTCGGCCCGGTCAATCCGGGCGAGAACCTCGCGATCGACAGCCGTCCCGTACGGGATGCGTGAGGCGAGGCACGGCGACGCCGGCTTCTCGGCGCTCGGGATCGCGAGCACGTGCGCGAGCTCGCGTACCTCCCGCTTCCCTACGCCGGCCTCGACGAGCGGATGCAGGACGCTGTGCTCGGCGGCCGCCGCGAGACCCGGCCGCCAGTCGCCCAAATCCTCGACGTTGGCGCCTGAGAGAACCGCCTCGTAGCCACGTCGCGCTGCGAGCCCCTCAAGCCGCTCGTAGAGCTCCGACTTGCAGTGGTAGCAGCGGTCGCGATCATTGGCGCGATACCCCTCCCGCTCGAGCTCGGCCGTGGTGATGATCTCGTGGCGGACGCCGATTGCACGCGCCACGTCGCGTGCACCGCCGAGCTCTCCCGTCGCGAGAGCCGGCGAGACGGCGGTGACGGCGAGCGCGCGGGTGCCGAGCGCCCGCACGGCCAGAGCGGCGACGAGCGAAGAATCGACTCCGCCCGAGAACGCCACGATGCAGCTCCCCAGTGGGCGAATCCGGCTCTCGAGCTCTTCGATCCTCGTCATGTGTCCTGTGCGCGGGCAAGGGCTTCGGCCCAGATCGACTTTACGGAGCGGCCGCTCGCCCTGGCAACCCCGGCGCAGTCGTCGTGCTCGGGTGCGATGTTGACGACGCGCCCGCCGAGCAAGCCAACCTTGATCCGCACCGCGGCGCCCTCGACCTCGACCACGCGCTCCTCGCGGTCGAGCTCGTAGCGCTCCAGCCGCGCCACGCGCACACCGAGAGAGCTCGTCTCCTCGAGCAGCGCCCGCGCCACCGCGCTCTCCGCTTCGGGACGAGCGAGCGCCGAGACGATGAAGCCGGGACGGCCCTTCTTCATCTGCACAGGGACGGTCCAGACGTCGAGCGCGCCCGCCTCGTAGCAGCGCTCGATCGCGTCGGGGACGAGCTCAGGCGTGAAGTCGTCGAGGTTGGCCTCGAGCACGGCCACAGGGGTCAGGCGTCGGGACTCCGATCCCAGCACGACGCGGACGATGTTCGGCCGGTCGGTGAGTTCCTTCGTTCCGGCCCCGTACCCGACGCGCTCGAGCGTCAACAGCGGCAGCGCACCCCACGCGTCGACGACGGTCGCCGCGATCGCGGCGCCGGTCGGCGTCACGAGTTCGGCGGCGGTGTCGATCCCGACGAGCTCGGCGCCCTGGAGTAGTCCGAGCGTCGCCGGCGCCGGAAGCGGAAGTACGCCGTGCGCCGCCTCGACCAGTCCACGCGCAAACGGAAGCGGCGACGACACGACGCGCTCCACGCCGAGCTCGTCGAGGAGCACGAATGCGCCGCATACGTCGATGAGCGTGTCGAGCGAGCCGAGCTCGTGAAAGTACACGTCGTCAGGCGACACGCCGTGGACTCCACCCTCCACCTCGGCGAGCCGACGGAATGCCTCGAGTGCGCGGGCGCGAGCGCGCTCGGGCAGGTCCGCCTCCCGGACGAGGTCGCGGATGCCGGCATAGCTACGGTGGTCGTGGTCGTCGGCCGCCTCGATCCTGAGGTGAAGAGCGCCGATCCCCTGACGTTCGACACGTGCTGCGTCGATCTCGACGCCGTCGATGCCGAGCGCCCGCGGTATGCCGCGCAGCGTCTGGAGCTCGGCGCCGGCGTCGAGGAGCGCCGCCAGCAGCATGTCTCCGGCGAGACCGCCGACGCAGTCGAGATACGCAACGCGCGTCATTCCAGCCCTCGCGCAATGCGCGCCGCAATCGTGCCGGCGCCGAGACCGTCGTCGATGCCGACGACAGCGAGGCCGGCGGCGCACGACGCGAGCATCGCGTTCAACGCCGTCGTGCCACCGTGCGCCGACCCGTAGCCGACGCTGGTCGGGACGCCGATCACCGGCCCGCGGGCGAGGCCACCGACGAGACTCGCCAGCGCGCCGTCCATCCCCGCCACGACGACGACGCAGTCGGCGCGCTCGACGTCCGGGACGGCGGTTGCCAGGCGGTGGACGCCCGCGACCCCGGCGTCCTCGTGGACGACGACCGTCGTCCCGAGGAGCTCCGCGCGGATCCGGACCTCGTGAACCACCGGCCCGTCGGACGTTCCAGCCGAGACGACCGCGACGAACCCCCGTGGTTCCGGCACGCTGCGGGCCACCCAGATACAGCGGGCGAGCGCGTGCTCCTCGGCCTCCGGAGCGACCTTGCGAACGGCGGCGCGAGACGCCTCGTCCGCGCGCGTCGCGAGGATGCTCCCGGCTCCGCCCTCGAGCAG
>DASTWH010000413.1:0-2632 GCA_035758735.1 Gaiellaceae bacterium | reverse complement strand
TCCTCGGCATCGACCGGCTGACCGAGACGCCGGGCGAGGGGCTGCGCCTCCTCTACGTGTCCCCGCTGAAAGCGCTCAACTACGACATCGAGCGGAACCTCCGCAGCCCGCTCGCGGGGCTCGGCTCGAAGCTCTCCGTCGCCGTCCGCACCGGCGATACGCCGGCCGAGGAACGACGGCGCATGCTGCGGACGCCGCCCGACATCCTCATCACGACCCCGGAGTCGCTGTTCCTGCTGCTGACCTCGCAGGCGCGTGAGACTCTGCGCGGCATCGAGACCGTGATCCTCGACGAGGTGCACGCGGTCGCCGGCACGAAGCGCGGTGCGCATCTGGCGCTCTCTCTCGAGCGCCTCGCGCGCCTCGTCGACGAGCCCTTCCAGCGCGTCGCTCTCTCGGCCACGCAGCGCCCGATGGAGGAGATCGGCCGATTCGTGGCCGGCAGCGGCCGAGAGATCGAGCTCGTCGACGCGGGCATTCGGAAGGAGCTCGACCTGCAGGTCGTCGTCCCCGTCGAGGACATGCGCGAGCTGGCCTCGACCGCCGAGCTGTCGGTGCCCGTCGTGGCCGACGGCGTCGAGATGGGCGTCGGCGTCGAACGATCGAGTCGGTCGATCTGGCCGTCGATCTACCCCGCGATCCTCGAGCTCGTCCGCGAGCACCGGTCGACCATCGTGTTCGTCAACAACCGCCGCCTCGCCGAGCGGCTCGCGCTCCGCATCAACGAGCTCGCCGGCGAGGAGCTCGCGCGCGCGCATCACGGCTCCCTCGCGCGTGAGCAGCGCGTCGTGGTCGAGGAGCTGCTGAAAGCGGGTCGGATTCCCTGCCTCGTCGCGACCTCGTCGCTCGAGCTCGGCATCGACATGGGCGCTGTCGACCTCGTGATCCAGGTCGAGAGCCCGAAGTCGGTCGCACGCGGCCTGCAGCGCGTCGGCCGGGCCGGCCACGAGCTGCACTCGGTCTCGAAGGGTCGGATCTTCCCCAAGTACCGGGCGGATCTCCTCGAGTCCGCCGTCGTCGCCCGGGCCATGCGCGAAGGCGAGATCGAGGAGACGCGCATCCCGCGGAACCCGCTCGACGTGCTCGCACAGCAGGTCGTCGCGATCTGTGCCGACGAGGAGATCTCGGTCGACGAGGTGCACGAGCTCGTTCGGCGCGCCTACCCGTTCTCGGATCTCTCACGAGCGCAGCTCGAGAACGTCCTCGACATGCTCGCGGGCCGGTACCCGTCCGACGAGTTCGCGGAGCTCAGGCCGCGCATCGTCTGGGATCGCACCGCCGGGACCATCCGCGGGCGCACGGGCGCCCGCCGCCTGGCTGTCACGAACGCGGGGACGATCCCCGACCGCGGGCTCTTCGGGGTCTTCCTCTCCGACGGCGGGGGCCGCGTCGGCGAGCTCGACGAGGAGATGGTCTACGAGGCGCGCGAGGGGCAGACGTTCGTCCTCGGTGCGTCGACATGGAGGATCGACGAGATCACGCGCGACCGGGTGCTCGTCTCACCGGCTCCGGGGCTGCCCGGGATCGCGCCCTTCTGGAAGGGCGAGGGAGTCGGCAGGCCGGCGGAGCTCGGCGAGAAGATCGGCAAGACCGCCCGCGAGCTGTCGTCCCTCGGCGACGACACCGCGATCCGGAGGGTCGAGGAGGACTACCGTCTCGACCCGCTCGCCGCCCGGAACCTCGTCACGTTCCTCCGCGACCAGGAGGCTGCGACCGGCGTCGTCCCCTCGGACCGGACGATCGTCGTCGAGCGCTTCCGTGACGAGATCGGCGACTGGCGCGTCTGCGTGCTCTCGCCGTTCGGCGGCCGTGTCCATGCCCCCTGGGCGATGGCCCTGCGGGCGCGGCTGCGCGACTCGCTCGGCCTCGACGTCCAGTCGCTGTGGTCGGACGACGGCATCGCCCTTCACTTCCCGGACGCCGACACACCACCACCGCTCGCGGATCTACTGCTCGAGCCGGACGAGGTCGAGGACCTGCTGCTCGGTGAGCTCGCGCAGTCCGCGCTGTATGGGTCGCGCTTCCGCGAGAACGCGGCTCGGGCCCTCCTCATCCCGCGGCGACGACCCGGTCAGCGGACGCCCCTCTGGCAGCAGCGGCTGAAGGCGCAGAGCCTGCTCCAGGTCGCTCGCCGCTACCCCCAGTTCCCCATCGTGCTCGAGTCCTTCAGGGAATGCCTGCAGGACGTCTTCGACCTGCCCGCACTCCGCGGGATCCTGCAGGGGATCCGGACGCGCTCGCTCGCGGTGGTCGAAGCCGAGACCGCGTCGGCGTCCCCGTTCGCGTCCTCGCTCCTCTTCGACTACGTCGCGACCTACATGTACGAGGACGACACACCGCCGGAGGAGCGGCGCGCGCAGGCGCTCTCGCTCGATCGCGACCTCCTCCGCGAGCTCATGGGCGTGGAGGAGTTGCGCGAGCTCCTCGATCTCGGTGCCGTCGAGCAGGTCGAGACCTCGCTTCGGCCGACGCCGCGAAACGTCGACGAGCTGCACGACCTCCTGCGGCGCGCAGGGCCGCTGCTCGACGGTGAGTACGACCGCGGCTACGCGGAGACGCTCCTCCGCGAGCGGCGAGCGCTGCGCACGCGGCTCGGCGACGTCGAGCTGCTGGCCGCGGTCGAGGATGCCGC
>DASTWH010000328.1:0-4474 GCA_035758735.1 Gaiellaceae bacterium | reverse complement strand
CGCAGGACTGACTCGAGCGCTTCGAGCTCGAGACTGAGCGCTCGTGACGTCGAAGAGCGGGAGCTAGAGGCTGGCGGACCTCTAGGACCTGAAGTCCCGCTCTGCGAGGCGCTCGCCTCGTACCCATACCTCGCGCCCTCGTTCGACGAGATCCATCCCGAGTTCGAGCTGGAACAGGATGTCGAAGCCCATCTCGTGGAAGAAACGAATCGCCTCGACGTTGCGGCCGACCGGGCGAACCTGCACCGTTCGCGCACCGCGCTCGCGAGCCGCAGTGATGACAGCAGCGACAAGCAGACGGCCGACCCCTCGGTGTCGATGCTGCGCTGCGACGACGATCGGTTCGAGCTCCGGTTCGGTGCCGGGAATCAGCCCGACGAGACCGACCACCTGGCCGTCGAACTCGGCGACCCACACATTTTCAGGCCCGATCTTCGCCAGGTGCTCGTCGAAGGCGCGTCCCGGATCGTCGCCGCCGATCTCTGGGCTGTCGAAGATCTGACGGTGCCACTCGGTCAGTTCTTCCCACAGCCGCCGACACGCGTCGGTGTCACGCGACTCAAACGGGCGAACGGATGCCACACGGCAACCTATCTCGCCCGAACGCGGGAGCTCGAGGCGGGCGGCCTGAACGAACCGCGGCGGGTAGAATGGCGAAACACCGCTCCCTCCTTCCGCCGCTGCACTCCTCACGAGTTGCGCCAGGTTCGAGCTCTATCGAGAGGGGTGCGTAATGATCTCGCTTGCCGTCCGGCCTAATGAGGCAACCACACAATGGGCTCTTGACCTCAGACGTCAGGAGCGCAACCGGGAAGCCTGGAACCTCCCACGGGCCGTACACAACCGTGCTTCCGGAACTCATCGAGACGGGCTGGACTGGGCGGAATTCAAAGAGCGGTACTACCCAGGCAGTCGCCGGCACAACTTCGAGGCCATCGTCGCCTACGGCGACTATCGAAGCGCGCTCCGTTCGCAGTCAGCCGCTCCTCGAGACCAGGTGATCTCGGCAGACGCAGAATCTCTCGGAGGGTGGGACGACGAAGGCGGCGCCTCGCCCGATCGATCGAAAGCGAGTCGTGAGCGATGATCAACGATCCCGCCCGGGGCTTCACCATCGGCGACCGCCGCGATGGGTGGACCTACGAGGACGATCGCACGAAGCGCATTCACGCCGTCGCCTTGTGGCATATGCGCTCTCGATCGCACTGTGGCTGACAAGCGCGATCCCGCTGGCGCGGTTGGCGAGCGATGACGGAGGCGGAGGGGTAGCGGCGATCTATCTCGCAGCCGGACTTGCGGCCGCACTTACGATTCGCGGCGTCTATGCCCTCACGACGCGACGGCGGTTCTGGTCACCCTGGATGTTCGTGATCGCAGCCATCCTCGCGATCACGAGCTATGGCATACAGACCGCCGGAGACGAGCCATTTCGCCCACCGGGCGCGAGCGCAGGAGCGGTACCCCGCTAAGCAGGTCGCGAGACGCAACACGGCGAGTACATATCGCAGCTATGGTGAATGAGCGCGTTGGTCGTCTTTGAAGCCGTCGAGGCTTCGCACGTTGCTCTTCGACTGTCGCATCGACCTGAGCGCAGCAGGGAGTTCGTTCGGACTCTCTGTCCTGATAGAGGAACGAAGGAGCACCTAATGCACGCAATCATCCGCCGTTACGACGGTGTGGACCAGAATCGCACGACCGAGCTCACGGACAAGATCACGGAGACCCTCGTCCCCAAGCTGAGCAAGCTTCCGGGGTTCAAGGGCTACTACCTGATCGATGCCGGCGACGGCGTCTTCAGCTCGCTCGGTCTCTTCGAGACGCCTGAGCAGAGTATGGAGTCGACGAAGCTCGCCACTACGTGGCTCCGGGAGGAGAAGCTCGACACGATTCTCCCCAACGAGCCCAAGATCACGAGCGGCCGCGTCGTCGCGAGTAGCGATCGCGTTCTGGTCACTGCGTAACTCGACAGACACTGACGACGGGGGCCCGGCTTGCCGGGCCCTCACTCGTTTGCGCTTCGACGCGCCTTAGCGGCAATCGTTGTCGCGCTCCGAAGAACGTGGACGCTACCGCTCAGGCAGCTAGCTCGCGCCAGGGGCGCGATACTGAACCTCGCCGGCTTTCTGCAGCGCCTCCAGTGTCTCCTCGACGGTCAGGAGCACGGTGGTCTCGAGCGAGCTGAGAGCCCCGCCACCGGTGATCGCGAGCGCGACAGCGGCCATCGAAACGTTGTCGGGCGCTTCCCACAGGTTGTAACCGTCGTGGGTGCCGAAGGCGTACCAGAACCCGTGAAGCGTCCCCCCAACCGATTCGATGTAGGACTTTGCGGCCTCCCGTCGATCCTCGGGATTCGCGACCAGCCTGGCCCACGTCTCAGGCGTGTAGCTGAACTTCGAGAGATAGATCGCCACGATTCCTCCTCGCTGTCTTTTCGGAAGCCGACTCCAGTGAAGTGGTTCCCGAAATCGCTGCCGACTCTAAGCCGAGCGTAACGCGGGGAGACGCCGTCGGCGGTGCATGCACCTCCGAGGGAACCGGACGTCTCCCCGGCTCGGCGAGTGCCACTTTGCGGAAGGACGTAAACCGCCGGAGCAGATGCGCCAGGTTTGGATGTCGCCCCTGCGGTCGATGAAGCACACAAGGCCGGCAGTCACCAGCGCCCATGCAGCGTTCGCCTGCCGGCCTCTCCCTTCCCCCTGTCGAGATAGATGCGCGGCGGCCTTGGAACTTGCGGCCCGGCGGGTCGATTCGGTCTATGTCGCTGGCACGAGCACGAGCGCGCCTTCCTCGGAGTTGAGGAGGTCGCCGATGCTCTCGGAATCGGGCTCGACAGCTACCGATACGTGAGCCGGAGGTCAACCTTGATGGCGGCGCGCGGGCCGTCGGCGCTGCTGGGTTCTTCCGATTCAGGGCAGGGCGTGTTGTCCTGGCTGGCGATAGTGCCCGAGACCACACCGGGACCACACCAGCAGCGCATTCAGCGACACCTACGGCACGGACGACCATGCAACCATGCGGGTTCGGCTCCCTGCCTGATGCGGGTAGATTCCTCCCGCAAATGCGTTACGTCTTCGACTTCGGCGAGGACTCGGGTGGCGGTCGCGAGCTCCTCGGCGGAAAGGGAGTCGGCCTCGCCGAGATGACGCAGCTCGGCGTCCCCGTCCCCGACGGGTTCACGATCACGACCGAGGCGTGCCGCGCGTACCTCGCGGGCGGGGGTGAGGTTCCAGCGGGGCTCGACGCGGAGGTCGACGAGCACATCGCAGGCCTCGAGGAGCGCACCGGGAAGGGGTTCGGCGACGATGGCGACCCGTTGCTCGTCTCCGTCCGCTCCGGTGCGGCGATCTCGATGCCGGGGATGATGGACACGATCCTCAACCTCGGGCTGAGCGCCGCCGCCGCGGAGGGGCTCGCTGCCTCCACGGGGAACGAGCGGTTCGCGTTCGACTCGTACCGACGCCTCGTCCAGATGTACGGCGAGGTCGTCGACGGTGTCGACGGCCACCGCTTCGAGCACGCCCTCAGCGACCTGAAGGCGGCGCGCGGCGTGTCACAGGACGTCGAACTGACGGCCGACGACCTGCGCGAACTCGTGGCGACGTTCTCGACGATCTACGAGGACGAGACGGGCAGCGGCTTCCCCCAGGATCCGCGCGAGCAGCTGCGCCGCGCGTACAGGGCCGTCTTCGAGTCGTGGAACGCCCCGCGGGCGCAGGTCTATCGACGCGCCAACGACATCGCCGACGACCTGGGCACCGCCGTGAACGTCGTGCAGATGGTGTTCGGGAACCGTGGCGAGAGCTCCGGGACGGGGGTGTGCTTCACGCGCGACCCGGCGACCGGGGAGAAGCGACTCTACGGCGAGTTCCTCGCGAACGCGCAGGGGGAGGACGTCGTCGCCGGGATCCGGACACCCGAGCCGATCGACCGGATGCGGGAGCGTATGCCCGAGGCCTTCGAGGAGCTCGTGGACACGCTCGAACGGCTGGAGGCCCACTACCGCGACCTCCAGGACATCGAGTTCACGGTCGAGGAGGGAACGCTCTACCTCCTGCAGACGCGCACCGGCAAGCGCACCGCGGCGGCCGCACTCCGTGTCGCGGCGGAGATGGTCGACGAGGGGCTCATCTCCCGCGAGGAGGCCGTCGTCCGGATCGACCCTGGACAGCTCGACCAACTCCTGCATCCGATGATCGACCCGTCGGCGAAGATCGACGTCGCGGCGCGTGGCCTGAACGCGTCGCCGGGCGCCGCGTCCGGTGCGATCGTGCTCGATGCGGACACCGCCGAGGACCGTGGCAAGGCGGGCGAGGCCGTGATCCTCGTCCGCTGGGAGACGACCCCGGACGACATCCACGGCCTCATCCATGCGGCCGGCGTGCTCACCGCCCACGGCGGCATGACGTCCCACGCGGCCGTTGTCGCACGTGGGATGGGAAAGCCGTGCGTCGCAGGCTGTGAGGAGCTGTCCATC
>DASTWH010000298.1:0-7701 GCA_035758735.1 Gaiellaceae bacterium | reverse complement strand
CGCCTGCGTGTAGGGGTGCATTGGCGTCTCGTAGAGCTCCTTGCGAGCCCCCATCTCCACGATCCTGCCGAGGTACATCACCGCAACGCGATCGGAAACGTGTCGGACGACCGACAGGTCGTGCGCGATGAATACGTAGGTGAGCCCGAAATCGCTCTGGAGCTGCGCGACGAGGTTCACGACCTGTGCCTGAATCGAGACGTCGAGAGCCGAGACAGGCTCGTCGAGAACGATCATCTTGGGGTTCAACGCGAGTGCCCGCGCGACACCGATTCGCTGTCGCTGTCCGCCTGAGAACTCGTGAGGAAATCGGTTTCCGTGCTCGGGACTGAGGCCGACGGTACGTAGGAGCTCCTCCACGCGGCGACGGCCCTCCGTACCTCGGTAGAGCTTGTGGATCCGAAGCGGCTCGGCGACGATTTCGCGCACTGTCATCCGGGGGTTCAGCGACGCGTACGGGTCCTGGAAGATGATCTGGACGTCGCGGCGGATCGGGCGCATCTGGCGGCGGGAAAGCGCTGTGATGTCCTCGCCGTCGAACACGATGCGGCCGGCCGTCGGCTCGAGGAGCTTGATGATCGTCCGGCCGAGCGTCGTCTTGCCGCAGCCGGATTCACCGACGATCCCGAGCGTCTCGCCACGCAGCACCGCGAGATCGACACCGTCGACCGCCTTGACCTGCCCAACGGTGCGCTTGAACAATCCCGCCTTGATCGGGAAGTGCTTGACGAGACCCTCCACACGCAGGAGGTGGTCCCCTTGGGGGGCGGTTGCCTGCGCAGGCGCTTCAGCGACGGGCTCGGTCGATGTCTCGGTCATCCGTGTGTGAGGCCCGCTCCTGCGGGCGTCGCCGCGAGTTCTTCCGCGAAGTGACAGGCGGAGAGATGCTCGTCGCCTTCGCCAACGCTCCTGAGCGCGGGAACGTCCCTCCGGCAAGGTTCCCGTCCTTGGGAGTGAGTGCACCGAGGATGAAACGCACATCCCGGCGGAAGCGTGAGGAGGCTCGGCGGTTGGCCGGGAATCGGGCGGAGCCGATCTTGATCCGCATCGAGTCGCGCGAGGCTACTCATCAGGCCGATGGTGTACGGATGCCGCGGTGAGTTGAATATCGTGAAGACGTCGGAGAGTTCGACGACCTTTCCGGCGTACATCACGACGACCCTGTCGGCGAGCTCCGCGATGAGCCCGAGATCGTGCGTGATCAGGATGGTCGCGGCTTGCGTCTCTTCCTGCGCAGCTCGCATGACCTCGACGATCTGCGCCTGAATGGTCACGTCGAGGGCCGTCGTCGGCTCGTCCGCAATGAGCACGGCCGGGTCGTTCGCGATCGCCATTGCCATCATTGCGCGCTGGCGCATACCACCGGAGAACTCGTGCGGGTACTGGAGCACGCGGCGATCCGCGAACGGGACCCCGACGACCTCGAGCAGCCTGATCGTGCGCTGACGTACCTCCTCCTCGGTCATCCTCGGATTGTGCGTCGTGAGCGCCTCGGAGATCTGCTCACCGATCGTGAGCACCGGATTGAGGGACGTCATCGGATCCTGGAAGATCATGGCGATCTCACCGCCTCGGAGCTCCTGGAGGTCCCGCTTCGGAATCGTGAGGAGATCGCGATTCTTGTAGAGGACCTGACCGCTCACGATTCGCCCGGGCGGGCGCGGGATGAGCCCGAGCATCGACATCACCGACACGCTCTTTCCCGAGCCCGACTCGCCGACCACCCCGAGCGTCTCCCCTGCGTAGAGCTCGTAGCTGACATCGGTCACGGCGTGAACCACACCGTCTTCTGTATCGAACTCGACGGTGAGGTCCTGGACGGAGAGGAGCAGCTCGGCCAACGCTACGTGCGTGTCCTTCGCTGCGTCGGGTCGAGCGCGTCGCGAAGGCCGTCCCCGATGAAGTTGACGCAGAGCGCCACGAGGACGATCACGAGTCCTGGGAACGTCACGAGCCACCACGTGTCGAAGCCGTTCGTCTCGCCGTCGGCGATGAGGCTGCCGAGTGCGGGGTGTGGCGGCTGGATGCCGAAGCCGAGGAACGAGAGGGCGGCCTCCGTGAGAATCGCGAGTGCGACGAACAGCGTCATCGTCACCGCGATGGGGCCGACGCAGTTCGGGAGGATGTGGCGAAAGATGATTCGACGGTCGCTCGCCCCAGCGGCTCTCGCCGCTTCGACGAACTCCTTCTCGCGCAACGAGAGGAAGATGCCCCTGACGATGCGCGCAAGGCCAGTCCAGAAGAGGAACGCGAGGATGAGGCCGACTTTCGCCGGTTGCGAGATCGGGATCGGACCGAGGTGTGAGTCGTCCTGACCGAGATAGGCGGCTGCAGCCAGCAGGACGGCCAATCCCGGCAAGGTCAGGATGAGGTCGGTGAAGCGCATGAGCAGGTTGTCCGTCTGACCGCCGTAATAACCGGCGATAGCCCCGATCGCGGTACCGATGGCAGTCGCGAGCAGGGCGACGAAGAAGGCCACCCAGAGCGACGTCTGCAGGCCGTAGATGATCCGACTCAGGTAGTCGCGACCGAGCAGGTCGGTCCCGAAGACGTGATCACGACTCGGACCCTCGGCGATGTGGAGGAAGTCGAGCTCGTCGTATCCATACGGTGCTACGCGCTTGGCGAAGATCGCGACGAGTGCGAGCAGGAGAAGCACGATGAGACTCGCAACGGCGAGCCGATGACGGAGGAAACGCATGCGAGCGTACGCCCACTGGCTTCGGGCCTTGACCTCGACACCGCTCTCGTAGACGAGCTCGAAGTCGGCCGGTGCCCCGGTCGGCTCCTGCAGGGGCCTCGTGGGCGCCTCAGTCATATCGCACGCGTGGGTCGAGATAGCCGTACGCGATGTCTGCAACGAGGTTGAAGACGATGATCACCGTCGCCGTGACCATGAGCCAGGCCATGACCGGGTATGGATCGCCGGCGTTCAGGGCCCTGACGTAATACAGACCCATTCCGTCCAGTGCGAAGACGGTCTCGGTGACGATCGCTCCCCCGAAGAGCACGCCGAACTGCAGCGCGACGAGCGTTACGAGAGGAATGAGTGCGTTCCGGAATGCGTGCCGCATCGTCACCTTGCGCTCCGACAAGCCCTTCGCGCGCGCGGTGCGCACGTAGTCGGCGTTGACGACCTCGAGCATCGCGGCGCGCATGTACCGCGAATACGTGGCGACGCTCGCGATCATCAGCACGATGACGGGGAGCGCGAGATGCCAGGCGCGATCCACGACGAAATGCAGCCCCGTGCCCGGGTCGACGGAGCTGAGGCTCGTGATCGGAAAGATGCTGTGACCCGTCGATTTGTAGATCTCGGTCACCACGACCTGCAGCATCAGGGCCAGCCAGAACACCGGTATCGCGAGCCCCACGAAACTGAAGGTGGTCGCCGTGTAGTCGAAGGCGCTGTACTGGCGTAACGCCGAGTAGACCCCGATCCCGACCGCGACGAGGACGGCCAGCATCTCGGCGATGAGCACGAGTTGGAGGGTGTTCCCCATGACGCGTAGGAGATCAGGGAGAATCGGACGATTGCCGACGAGCGTCGTCCCGAACTGGTTCGTGACCGCGTCTCGGACCCAGTAGGCATAGCGAACAGGTATCGACTCGTTGAGGTGGTTGCGTTCCTCGATGTTCGCGATCGTCTGCTGCGAGATGTTCGGTCGCGTTCTCAGGTAGCCGAGCGGGTCACCCGAGACCGCGATGAACGTGAAGATGATCATGCTCGCCAGGACGAGCACGACGACGCTGTAGAGCAGTCTGCGAACGACGTACGTCAGCATCTTTGCCTCGCGATGTTAGTCGGAACTCCGAGCGAAAGAAATCCCGCCCCCGCCGCTTCGGCGGGGGCGGGATCGGAAGCAGGAACCGGCCGGTTGCACGTTTCCTGCCTATGCCCCTACCCGGTGATCGCCCAGGTGTTCGCGTTCCAGAGCGCGGTCTGCTGCGTCGGGTTCACGACCAGGCCCTTCACCCTGGTGCTGCCGATCAGGTACTCCGGCGGCGACCACATCGGGATGGAGTTGATGTCGTCGGCAGCGATCTTCGCAGCCTGCTGCATCAGCGGGATCCGCTTCGCGGGATCGGGCGTGATGCCAGCCTTCCGGTGAAGAGCCGTTGCCTTGGCATTGCACCAGTTCATGTAGTTCTGACCACCGCCGCAGCCGTAGATCCCGAAGGAGTTCGTCTGGCTGGCCGGCGAGCTGGAGAACGTGAACATGAAGAGGTCCCAGTCCCCGGACGGAAGAACCTGCCCGAAGACGAGGGTGTTGGGTCCGAAGTTGGGCACGAGCTCGATGCCGACGCTCTTGAGCTGCCTCTGCATGACCTCGAACGCGAGCGCGCGGAGCTGATTGCCGCTCGTGGTCGTGAAGCGGAAGCTGAGCTTTCCGACACCGGGGCAACTCCAGATGGCGCTGTTCGATGCCGACGGCGTATCCGGACCACCCGTGCAGCCGTTCTTCTTGAGCAGTGCGATCACGTTCTTCTGGCTGAACTTGTACTTCGACCAGACCGGCTGGTACGCCGCCTGCTGCGGGAAGAACACGTTGTTCTGAAGCACCGGCAGGTCCTTTGCGGACTGGACGAGCCCAGTCGAGACCCAAAGAGCGTTCACGATCTGCTGCCGGTTGATGCCCGTGACGAGCGCCTCCCGCACGTACTTCTTGTCGAGAGCGGGATGACCCTTCGGGCCTCGCTGGATGTCGACGTGCTGCCACTGGAAGGCGGGAGTGGTCTGCACCTTGAACTTCTTGTCCTTGTACAGGCCCGCGATCTGGATCTGCGGCTGCGGCGACATGACCTGAACCTCGCCCGCCTGCAGCGCCTGGAAGATCGACGGGGTGCTCGGGATGTAGCGGAACACGATCCGGTCGAGCTTCGCTGCCGTTCCAGCCCTGAAGCGCGGGTTCTTTGCGAGCACGAGCTGCTGACCCTTCGTCCAGCTCTGGAACCTGTAGGCACCGCTTGAGAGTGGCATGGAATTCAGCCACATGTTGTTGAAGTCAGCGGCGTTCTGCGAGTTCATGATCGGCTGGACCTGCTGGCGAGGCATCAGCTGGTTCGCGGCAAGGCCGTCCCAGAAGGCGACGGACCTGCCCTTCTTGAACGTCATGGTGACCGACTTGCCCTTGGCCCTGACGCTCTGGATGTCCTCCCACCCCGTTCGGTCAGTGATGTCGAAGTTGGGATTCAAGATCGTCTTGTAGGTGACGAAGAAGTCCTGACCGGTCACCGGCTGCCCGTCACTCCACACCGCGTTCTGCTTGTACTTCCACGTCACGGTGAGGGGATCGTTCTTCAGGATCTTGGGCTGGCCGTCCCAGAGTTCCGGGACGAGAGCGGCCTTGTTGTTGTAGATGCCGCCCGAAGCCAGAACCGGATTCATCGCCATCGGGGTCGGCGTGTTGCTCCCCTCCGTGACGAACGGGTTGAGCGTGGACGGCTCCTGGTCGTGGCCGAAGACCACCGTCCCGGCCAACGTCCTCTCGGGCTTCGCCGTCGCGGACGGGCCTATGACGAGGCTCGCAACGAGAGCGAGGGCTCCCGCCACGAGCAGTATCGAACGTTTACGCATGTACTCCCTCCATCCGAGTGGTCCCTGCCAAACGACGCGACGGCTTCGAGGCTGCTCTTTGCGAACGGCGATACCGCTCGGTGAGAGCCGTGCCGGGAGTCCGGTCGTTCGAGAGCCTCGTCGTCGCCATGGTCAAAACGCAGGGTCATAGTGTGTGACGCCCGACATCGAATTTCGTTAGAAGGGAGCAGATGTGCATATTCCTCGGGGGGACGAGATGCGCGGAGACGCCCAATTTTTCGTCGCAGGCGAGGATGCGTCGCGGTTCGCAGACGAGACCGTCTCCGTTCTCGAGCGCGCGATCGGCGTCGACTGGTACACGAGCTACGGCACGGACGTCGATCTTGCAGCACTGAACCTCTGCCGGCTCAGACGTGCGGGTGCAGGCCTGGGCGGCTCGATCGAACGCGGCGACGAGGCAGTCCGCCGTGTGCTCGCAGAGGCGACCCCTCAGGCCGTGGCCTGGATCGCAAGCCGCGCCATCTCGTACATGGACGAGAACGGATTCCCTGACGCTGTCTCGCCCTGGTTCCCGGAGACGCCGGACCCGAGTTAGCGGTCGCGCCGCCAGAGCAGGAGGAGGAGCGGTGCGATCGCGGCGGCGGCAAAGTACGGCGCGAGAGCGATCCGGCTACCCCGCTCGCCGTGGGTGACGGTCGGCCCGGAGCCCAGCCAGTCCCGCGCATACTTCTTTGCAGCGCTGAGCTCGTCCTCGTCGTACACCCTCCCCTCGATCGCTGCCGCAAGTTTGTCCAGAAGGCCGCGCGCAGACGGATCTGGCAGATAGCCCGCCTCGGGAGCGTTGCCCGTGAAGACGCGCTCGTCACGATCCCAGAACTGAACGAAGATCGTCGCGATCGCAGGCGGCTCGAGGAAGAGGCTCCGCAGTCGCTCGACGGCGACCGGCTGGCTCTCGCCGTCGGTGAGGACGACCACGAGGCGCTTGCGCGCGCGGGGAGAGAAGAATCGCTGCGTTCGAATGGTCGCCAATCCGTCGAGCCGGGTCGCGCTCTGGAGCACGCTCGAACGCGGCGGCGGCTTCTCGATGTCGATCGACCGCTGGACGGTGGCCTGAAAGACGTCCTGGTTCACGCTGGGCAGGAGGTGCGGGAGGACGCGGTCCGTCATCGATGTCACTCCGAACGGGATCTCCGGCAGAGACGCGCGGAGAGCGACGGCGAACTGCTTCGCCCGCTCGATGCGCATCGGCGAGCCGCGGCTCTCCTTGCCGAGCATCGAGCGCGAGATGTCGACGACCACGAACGCCTCGCTGTCCGTTCGAGCCCGCGCCGTCAGCGTTCGCTCGACGACAGGCTGCGCCGCCGCAACGCCAAGAAAGGCGCCTGCCGCGAGCACAGCGACGATCGCCACGACGGCTCGCCGTACCGACGGCTCGGCGAGAGCGAGGGCGGCTCGCACCCGCCTCGCCCGCCGGCGCACGATGAAGAGCGCCGCGAGCGGGAGGACCGCTCCCAGCGCAATGAGGGCTGCGGTGGGAGTGAGAAATACGAGGCTCGTGCCCATCAGTACCCACTGCCGGGGCGGCCGGCGCCTGCACCCCTCGAGCCGCTCCCTCCGGGGGTCGGGTTCTGACCTCCGGCGGCCTCGTTGATCTCCACACCGCGCCCACGTTGGTACGCGAGCTCCAGGTTGACCTTCGCCTCGTCGTTCGCGGAATTCAGCTCGATGGCGCGCCGGAAGTTCAAGACGGAGCTCGACAGAAGCGCCTCTCGGCCCTGTGTCTCCGTCACGAATCGGGCGAGCCCGACCACTCCGAGTAGGCCGGCCGCACGCGAGCGGCGCGCCCGGTCGGGATCGTGCGCAACGACTGCCTCCAGCCGAGCTGTCGCCTCGTTCCGACTGATTGCGATCCGTGGATCCGAGGTGAGCACCCCGACCTCATCGAGATGCGCTGCGCGTAGAGCTTGCAGCGCCTTGCGTAGCTGGACGTCGTCGCCGACCTCGAGCAGCCCGCCCGCGAGGCCGAATGGCACGAGCGTCTGGGGGTTCCAGAGCGTCTGGTCCTCTTGCTTCGTGCGGTACATGACGTCATCGGAGCGAAACGCCCTTTCCCATCGTGCGACGTCCAGGGCGACCAGTGCGAGCACGACGGCGAGCCCGAG
>DASTWH010000168.1:0-3055 GCA_035758735.1 Gaiellaceae bacterium | reverse complement strand
ACCGGCAACCACTATAGGTCCCGCGGAGGGTCTCAGCCGTCGATCGCGAGCGTGTACAGCCAGCCCGGCTGCCAGCGAAACGAGCCCTCGACGAGCTCCTCGAGCGGTGTTCCCTCGAGGATGTGGTCGAACGCCCACTTCGTCGCCGAGTGGCCGATGACGGCGATCCGGCGGTCCGGATACCGAGCAGGCAGGTCCTGCACGAAGCTGCGAACTCGCGCGACGACGTCGACGTAGCTCTCACCGCCCGAGTACGGGTCGAGCACGTGCTTCGTCCGCTCGACCTCCAATCGCGCGACCGCCGTGCCGTTGAGCATCCCGTAGTTGCACTCGCGCAGCCGCCAGTCGTGGAAGATCGGCAGTCCACGGGCGCCGAAGGCGATCTGCGCCGTCTCGACCGCGCGACCGAGGTCGGAGCAGAACACGACGGCGAGATCGTCGTCGGCGCGCCGTTCTCCGAGCTCCTTCGCCTGCCGCCGCCCGAGCGGCGAGAGCTGGCCGTCGAGCCATCCCGAGGCGACCCAACGCTCGTTGTCCGTGGTCGTCGAGTGGGTCTCGAAAACGATCTCGATCTTCGAAGCGCGGCGGCGCCTGGCCATCGCTCAGTCCACGTCTTGGAACCAGAAGAATCCGACTGCGCCCGGCCCCGCGTGCGTCCCGACGACGGCGCCGAGTGTCGAGGTGAACTCGATCTCCGCGCCAGGCCGGACACGCCAAACGAGCTCCGAGATGGTCCCGACCCATTCCTCGGCGTCCGCGTGGGCGATGGCGATCCGCAGTCCCGATCCCTCCGTCGTCGCGTCGACGAACCGGCGCTCGAACTCGGCGAGCGCCTTCTGTTTACCGCGGACGCGCGCGACGGCGACGACCTCGCCGTCCTCCACGCTCAGCACGGGTCGCAGATTGAGAAGCCCTCCGGCGATCGCCTGTGCCTTCCCGATCCGGCCGCCGCGCTGGAGGTACTCCAGCGTCTCCACCGTGAACAGGACCTCACAACTCGCGTGGAACCGGTCGATCAGCGTCGAGATCTCTTCGTCGGTCGTCCCGCGCGCGAGCCGCCGCTGGATCGCGTGCGAGAGCATCGCGATCGCGAGCGACGCGGTCCTCGAGTCGACGACGCGCACCTTCTCTCCGATCTCCTGTGCCGCGAGCTCGGCGCTCTGGAACGTCCCTGACACCTTCGACGACACGTGCAGCGAGTAGATCCGCTCGTAGCCCGCGAGCTCCTCGTATGCGGAGACGAAGTCCTGCGGCGTCGGCTGCGCGGTCGCCGGCGTCACCGGAGACACCCGGAGCTTCTCGTAGAACTCGGCCGGGCCGAGCTCGACGTAGTCGCGGTACGTCTCGTCGCCGAAGCGGACGTACAGCGGGACGAAGCGCATGTTCGGGAAGCGCGCGGGAGCGTCGGGGTAGTCCGACGTCGAATCGAGCACGATGGCCGTGTTCTCGCTCGTCAGGTTCACGTGCTCACCTCCCGGCCGCTGCGCGGATCGCTGCGAGGAGCGCGTCGATCCCCTCGTCCTTGCGCACGAGAGCAGCGCCTGCGCTCGACGCGGCATCGTACTCGTCGCGCCCAGCGGAGGCGCTCAGGAAGACGACGGGCGTTGTCAGCTCGGTGGCGACGGTCGCGCCGTCCACGTCGGGCAGTCGGTAGTCGAGGACGACGACGTCCGGCTCCTGCTCACGAGAGGCGCGAAGGGCCGACGCAGCGTCGCCGACCGCAGCGACAACGTCGACGTCCCGCCGCATACCGAGCAGGAAGACGAGCGAGTCGCGATAGACCTCGGAGTCCTCGACGAGGAGGACGCGGATCGGTTCGGCCGGCGCCGTCACTGAGCGACGACGAGGAGCGGGTAGTGCGGCTGGCCGCCTTCGTGGACGTCGAGCGCCTCGAGCCCGGGGTGACGCCCTTCGAGCGCGGTGAGCAGGCCGTCGAGCGGCGGAGCGTCCTCCCCCGTGAGGATCGTGAGATACGTCTGGCCGCCCGCGAGCACGCGGTCGACGACCTCGTGCACGACAGTGTCCAGATCAGGACCCGACGCCACCGCGACGTCGTCGACGAGCCCCAGGTAGGCGCCCTCGCGGATGTCGACACCGTCGATCGTCGCGTCACGTGACGCGACCGTGATCTCGCCCGTGACCGAGGCCGCGAGCTCCTCGAGCATCGCCTCCTCGTTGTCCTCGGGAGAGGACGTCGGCACGAACCGACCCATCGCCGCGAAACCCGCCTGCACCGACTTCGACGGGATCACCCGGACCGTCTTCTCGCTCATCGCCGCCGCCTGCTCGGCCGTGAGGACGACGTTCGAGTTGTTCGGAAGGACGAGGACGGTCGCGGCAGGCACGGCCTCGATCGCCTCCAGGATGTCCGCGGCCGACGGGTTCATCGACTGCCCGCCCTCGATGACGCGGGTCGCGCCGAGGCTCTCGAAGAGGCGGCGGTTGCCCCGCCCCGGGCAGACGGCGACCAGGCCGGTCTCGAGCGTCGCCACCGAGGTCGGCGATCCCTCGAGGAGCCTCTCCTCACGCTGCGCCGTCTGCACGTGCATGTTCGCGATCTCGACGCCTTCGACGACGCCGATTGCGGTGCCGAGCGCGAGCGCGCGGCCCGGATCGTCCGTGTGCACGTGAACCTTGAGAGCTGCCGAGTCGCCGACCACGAGCAGCGAGTCGCCGATCTCCTCGAGCTGCCCCTCGAGAGCGTCCTTGTCGAGCTCGTCGCCCTCGACCACGAAGACGGTGCAGTAGCGGTACTCGGAGAGCTCCTGGTGAATCGCGTCGAGACCGAGCGACTCCGCCTCGACGGGCACCTCCGGCAGCTCCTCGCCCGTCGCCCCGTACACCATCCCGCGGGCGATCTCGACCAGGCCCGCCCCGCCGGCGTCGACGACACCTGCGTTGCGCAGGATGTCGAGCATCTCCGGAGTGCGCGCGAGGGCGTCCTCGCCGCGTGTGAGCACGGCCTGCAGCAGCGCGTTCGGGTGAGCGCGACGATGTTCCTTCCGCTCGCTCTCCTCGGCCATCTCGCGGATGACGGTCAGCATCGTCCCCTCGA
>DASTWH010000091.1:0-2405 GCA_035758735.1 Gaiellaceae bacterium | reverse complement strand
GCGACGAGCTGCTTCTCGACGACGTTCTGCGTCGAGATCCCGGCGTGGTCGTATCCGGGCTGCCAGAGCGTGTCGAGACCGCGCATCCGGTGCCAGCGGACGAGGGCGTCCTGCATGGACCCGTTCAGCGCGTGCCCCATGTGCAGCTCGCCGGTCACGTTCGGCGGCGGCACGCAGATGACGAAGCTCCCGTCGCCGCGCGCGCCCGCGCCGGCGGCGTAGAGCCCCTCGGACTCCCACGTCTCCTGCCAGCGCTGCTCGACCGCAGCGGGGTCGTACACCGTCTCCATGGCGGCGAAGTGTAGGTCTGGAGACTGCGACGCCGGCCGGTCGGTCAGCGCCGCGCGGCTACCGGGGACCGGCGCACGCCTAGCCCGCCGTCCCGTCTGCGACCGCGTCGAGCTCGTCCGGGACGCCGTGGGTCACGAGCGTCGGGTTGAGCCCCTTGGCGATCGTCTCGCGGGTGATGACGCATTTCGACACGTCGCGCCGGGACGGGAGCTCGAACATGACGTCGAGCAGCGCGCCCTCGATGATCGAGCGGAGCCCACGGGCGCCCGTCTCGCGCTCGAGCGCGTGGTCGGCGATCTCCCAGAGCGCATCGTCCGTGAAGACGAGCTCGATCGAGTCGTAGCCGAAGAAGCGCTGGTACTGGCGGACGAGGGCGTTCTTCGGCTCGGTGAGGATCCGCACGAGGTCGTCGCGCCGCAGCTGGTGCACGGCCGAGACGACGGGCAGGCGGCCGATGAACTCGGGGATCAGGCCGAAGTTCATGAGGTCCTCGGGCATCACCTGCGAGAGCAGCTCGGAGGACTCCTCGGAGGCCTTCGAGCGCACCTCGGCGCCGAAGCCGACGGCGTTGCGGCCGATGCGGCGCGCGATGATCTTGTCGAGCCCCGCGAACGCCCCGCCGCAGATGAAGAGGACGTTCGTCGTGTCGATCGTGAGGAACTCCTGGTGCGGATGCTTCCGGCCGCCCTGCGGCGGCACCGAGGCGACCGTGCCCTCGAGGATCTTGAGCAGCGCCTGCTGGACGCCCTCGCCGGAGACGTCGCGCGTGATCGACGGGTTGTCCGCCTTGCGCGCGATCTTGTCGACCTCGTCGATGTAGATGATCCCCGTCTCGGCCTTCTTGATGTCGAAGTCGGCGGCCTGGATCAGCTTGAGGAGGATGTTCTCGACGTCCTCGCCGACGTAGCCGGCCTCGGTGAGCGCGGTCGCGTCCGCGATCGCGAACGGGACGTTGAGGATCCGCGCGAGCGTCTGCGCGAGCAGCGTCTTGCCGCACCCGGTCGGGCCGAGGAGCAGGATGTTCGACTTCTGCAACTCGACGTCCGCCTCGTCCGTCTGCCCCATGCGGACGCGCTTGTAGTGGTTGTAGACGGCGACCGCGAGGGTGCGCTTCGCCTCCTCCTGGGAGACGACGTAGTCGTTCAGCACCGAGTAGATGTCGCGCGGGCGCGGGAGGTTGTCGAGGTCGAGCGTCGTCGGAGCGGTGAGCTCCTCGTCGATGATCTCGTTGCAGAGATCGATGCACTCGTCGCAGATGTAGACCCCGGGCCCGGCGATCAGCTTCTTCACCTGGCGCTGGCTCTTCCCGCAGAAGCTGCAGAGCAGCTGCTCGTTTCCCTCGCTCGCTCGGGCCACTTGTCTCCTTATAACTCCGATGGAACGGGCTCGGCTACCCCGGCGGACGCGCCGACGGGCCTAGCGGTGGACGATCACCCGGTCGATGATCCCGTACTCCTGGGCCTCCTCGGAGGTCATGAAGTAGTCGCGGTCCATGTCCTGACGGACCTTCTCGACGTCCTGGCTCGTGTGGCGGGACATGATCTCTTCCAGCTTGCGCTTCAAGGCGATTGTCTCCCTCGCGTGGATCTCGATGTCCGAGGCCTGTCCCTGGTAGCCGCCCCACACCTGGTGGATGAGGATCTTCGAGTTCGGCAGCGCCGTCCGCTTCCCTGCGGCGCCGCCGGCGAGGAGGAGCGCGCCCATGCTCATCGCGATCCCGACGCAGGTCGTCGCCACGTCCGGCTTGATGAACTGCATCGTGTCGTAGATCGCGAGGCCCGAGTAGACCGAGCCGCCGGGCGAGTTGATGTAGATGTTGATGTCCTTGTCCGGGTCCTCGGACTCGAGGTGCAGGAGCTGGGCGATGATCAGGTTGGCGATCTGGTCGTCGACCTGCGTGCCGAGGAAGATGATCCGCTCGTTCAGCAGGCGCGAGTAGATGTCGAACGACCGCTCGCCGCGCGACGTCTGCTCGATCACCATCGGGATCAGGGGGCTCATCGACTCTCCTCGCTTCCGGGTGTCCACAGTTTCGATTCGCCGGCGGGCTTCTCCTTGTCCGGCGTCCAGATCGCCTCGCGCGCGGCGTGCTGCTCGGGCGCGATCGGCTTCAC
>DASTWH010000434.1:0-3815 GCA_035758735.1 Gaiellaceae bacterium | reverse complement strand
GCGACCTCGACGTGCTCGGCCGCGTCGATCGGCAGCTGCAGGAAGCGGCGGCCCATCTCGCGGAAGAGCTCGGAGTCGCCGGTCGTCAGGAAGCGATACGTCCCCTCGCGGCCGACGTCGTTCTCGATGGCCTTGCGGGCGAGCGTCTCCGCGGCCTCGCGCGCCGTCTCCTCGGCCGAGAAGACGAGCGTCACGGCGCGCCCGAAGACGCGCTGGAGGATCGGCTTGATCAGCGGATAGTGCGTGCAGCCGAGAATGACGGTGTCGACGTCGGCCGCCTTGAGCGGCGCCGCGTACTCGCGCACGGCCTCGGTCAGCTCCTCGCCGAAGATCTCGTCGCCCTCGATGAGGGGGACGAGACGTGGGCACGCGACCGCGACGACCTCGACCCCGGCGTCGAGCGCGGCGACGAGCTCGGGGTAGCGCCGGCTCGCCACGGTCGCCTCGGTCGCGAGGAGCCCGATCCGCCGGTTGCGCGTCGCCAGCACCGCGGCGTGCGCCTCCGGGGCGAGCACCCCGATCACGGGCACCGACAACCTGCGCTGGAGGTCGGGGAGCGCGGCGGCGGTCGCCGAGTTGCACGCGGCCACGATGAGTTTCACGCCCTGACCCTCGAGGTACGACGCGATCTCGCCCGCGAAGCGGCGGATGTCCTCGAGCGGACGCGGCCCATACGGGAGCCGGGCACCGTCCCCGAGGTACACGAAGTCCTCGTGCGGCAGCGTCACGAGGCACTCGTGGAGGACGGTGAGGCCGCCCATCCCCGAGTCGAACACTCCGATCGGGCGAGGATCCACGGCCGTCAGTCTAGGAGGGATGCCGGTTCACGGGTACGCTTCCGCCCCGTGGTGAAGGTCTGGCTAGCGGCGCTGGCAGGCGCGCTCGCCCTCCTCGTCGGCGAGGCCGCGGGATCCCCGGCGGCGCGGCTTGACGTGACGATCCCGATGTCGGACGGCATCCCGATCGCGGCGACGCTCTACGTCCCGGACGGCACGCCGCCCGCGGGCGGGTGGCCCGCCATCGTGTTCTTCCACGGGCTCTCGGGCAACCGTCAGCAGATGAACGCGCTCGTCGAGGGCTACGGGCTCACGAACGCCGGCTACGCGATCCTCACGCTGGACGCGCGCGGCCACGGCCAGTCGGGCGGGCTCGTCGGCATCGACGGCCCGCGCGAGGTCGCCGACATCCGCGCCATCCGCGACTGGCTCGCGGGCCGCGCGGATGTCTCGGACACGAAGATCGGCGCCTGGGGGGTCTCGCTCGGCGGCGGCGCGGTCTTCAACTCACTGGTGGGCGGCGTCCCGTGGGCTGCCGTCGTCACCGTCCAGACCTGGACCGATGTCTACGCGGCTCTCATGCCACAGGGTCTCGTGAAGTCGGGTGTCGTCCTCACCTTCTCGCGTTCGATTCCCGACGAGCGCCGCGACCCGGCGCTCGACGTCGTGCAGGCCGCCGCGTTCGCGGGGAACCCAGGCCCCGTCAGACAGTGGGCCGATCCGCGCTCGAGCATCTCGAAACTCGGCAACGTGACGACGCCGGTCTTCATGGCCCAGGGACGGCGTGACTTCGCGTTCGGGATCGACGAGGCCACGCAGGCGTTCGCTCGGCTGCGCGGCCCGAAGGTGCTGTACGTCGGGCTCCACGGCCACGCGCCCTCGACGTTCCCGGCTGCCGACACGGGCTTCCTCATGTCGAAGGTACGGGCCTGGTACGACTGCTACCTGCGGAGCACGGGCTGCGAGGCGAACGAGACGTCCGTCTACGTCGCGTCCGAGAAGTTCAGCGGCCAGGTCGCGCGCCGCGGGGCGACGCTGCCTCCCGTCTCGCCGACGACGGTCTCGTTCCCGGGCGTCACGACGTTCGCGCACACCGGAAAGTCCGTTCGCACGTCGGCGCCGCTGCGCACGTCGCTCGAGACCTTCGGGGCGCCGACGGTCCAGACGTCCGTGGCAGCGAGCGGCGGCTGGTCGCGTCTCGTCGCCGTGCTCACGGCACGCACCCCACAGGGCAAGGAGATCGTCATCGCCGCCGGCGGCGTCCCGACGAAGCCCGGCGCGCAGAAGGTCACGATCCGGCTCGGAAGCCAGGCGACGTTCGTCCCGAAGGGCTCGCGCCTGACGCTCACCCTGGCCTCGTCGTCTACGGCGCAGTCGCCCGCGAACCTCCTCTATCTCGACCTGCCGATGGCGCAGAGCGCGCGGGCGCGGGTCGGCACCGCCATCCTCAAGCTGCCGCGCCTGCGCATACCCGTCACCAAGTGAGACTTCGGGCTGCGGCAATCGGCCTCGCCGCGCTCGCGCTCGTCGGCACGGCAGGCGCCGCGCCCGCAGCGGATCCCGGCGTGACGTCGTCGAGCATCCTGCTCGGAGGCACGGTGCCGCTCACCGGCGAAGCGGCCGCGTTCGGCTCGGTCGGGCCCGGCGCGAAGGCGTACTTCGACTACGAGAACGCGAAGGGCGGCGTGAACGGGCGGAAGATCGACTACCGCTACTACGACGACGGGTACAACCCCGCGCAGACGGTGCAGCTGACGCGTCGCCTCGTGGAGCAGGACCGCGTCTTCGCGGTCTTCAACTCGATCGGCACGGCCAACAACCTCGCGATCCGCGACTACCTGAACGCGCAGAAGGTGCCCCAGCTCTGGGCAGGAGACGGGTCGCAGTCGATCGGGCGCAGCTTCGCGAGGTACCCGTGGACGATGGGGTTCCTCATGAGCTACCGCGGCGAGGGCGACGTGTACGGCAAGACGATCCTGCGATCGCGGCCGAAGGCGAAGATCGGCGTCCTCTACGAGAACACGGAGCTCGGCCTCGACATGCTGACGGGGCTCACGCGTGCGATCGCCGGCAAGGGACCGCGCATCGTCGCGAAGCAGGCCTACGAGTTCACGGGTGCCGACGTCTCGGGCCAGATCGGCCTGCTGAAGGCGTCGGGCGCGGACACGCTCATGCTCTTCGCGACGCCGAAGTTCTTCCTGCAGGCGATCGTGACCACCCACCGGCTCGGCTGGAAGCCTCAGGTGTACATCGCATCCGTGTCGATCGAGCCGACGATCATGGGGATCGCGCGGTTCAACGCCCCGGAGCTGACGAAGGGGGCCCTGTCGATCGCGTTCGTGAAGAACCCGAACGATCCGATCTGGGCGAAGGACAAGGCCGTCGCCCTCTACCGGTCGATCATGCGGAAGTACAACCCGAGCGGCAAGCCGACGGACGTCTACAACTGGTACGGCATGACCGTCGCGTGGACGATGGTCGAGACGCTCCGCAAGGCCGGCAAGAGCCCCACGCGGGCGAGCGTGCTGAAGGCCGCGCAGAGCCTCAACACGCTCGCCAACCCGTTTCTGCTCCCGGGCATTCGACTCAAGACGTCGCGGACGGACTACCGGCCGATGGAGCAGGTCTACCTCTACCGCTACGACAACAAGCAGTGGGTACGCGCGAGTGGCCTTCTCCAGGCGAGGGGGTGACCGGGCGCAGCTGCTGTGACAGAGTCCTGGCTGACCGAAGAGGAGGGCACATGAGAAGACAGCTTTGGACCATCGCCGTCGGGCTGGCCGCACTGGGAGCGCTGATGACTGTCCCGGCCGCCTTCGCCGCCTACACGAGTCTGAAGCTCGAAGTGACACAGACGCCAACCGGAGTGAACATCAAGGCGGGCGGCAGCCCAGAGGATGACGCGACGGCCAGTGTGCGGATATTCGTCCCCGCCGGCACGCAGCTAACGACGAACCAGGCACCCGGTACCGTGCTCGGCGCGGTCACTGCGACCGCCAGAGTCCTCGATCTCGCAGGAGCCGAGGTTCCTCTTGCGGG
>DASTWH010000433.1:0-12145 GCA_035758735.1 Gaiellaceae bacterium | reverse complement strand
CCTCCGGTCCGATCACGGTCGTGTGCAGCGACCGGTACATGTTGAACTTGGGCATGGCGACGTAGTCCTTGAAGCGGCCCGGCATCGGCTTCCAGAGGGAGTGAATGACGCCCAGCGCGCCGTAGCAGTCGCGCGTGCCCTCGTCGCCCTCGCGCTCGACGATCACGCGCATGGCCGTGAGGTCGTAGATCTCGTTGAACTCCCGGCCCTTCTTGGCCATCTTGTCGTAGATCGAGTAGAGGTGCTTCGCACGGCCCGTGATGTCCGCGGGCACATCGGCCTTCTCAAGCTCCTCGCCGAGGACCTCGGCCGCCTTCTCGGCCTGCTCCTCGCGGTCGGCACGACGATCCGCCACCATCGCCTTGATCTCCGCGTACTTCCGTGGGTGCAGCGTCTGGAACGCGAGGTCCTCGAGCTCCCACTTGATGGCGTGGATGCCGAGCCGGTGCGCGAGCGGCGCGTACACCTCGAGCGTCTCGCGCGCCTTCTGCGCCTGCTTCTGCTTGCCGAGGTACTCGATCGTCCGCATGTTGTGGAGGCGGTCGGCGAGCTTGATGAGGATGACGCGTACGTCCTGCGCCATCGCGACGATCATCTTTCGGTAGTTCTCGGCCTCCGCTTGCTCGCGGCTCTGGAAGCTGATTCGCGTCAGTTTCGTAACGCCTTCGACGAGCTGGGCGACGTCCGCGCCGAACTCGGCACGAAGCTCCTCGAGATCGGACTCGGTGTCCTCGATCACGTCGTGCAGCAGGGCGGCCGCGATCGTCTGCTCGTCGAGGTGGAGCTCCGCGCAGATGCGCGCGACGCCGAGCGGGTGGTGGATGAACTCCTCTCCGGATCGGCGCGTCTGCCCAGCGTGAGCGCGTTCCGCGTACTCGAACGCGCGACGCAAGAGCTCCTTGTCGACGTCCGGGTTGTACGCCTCGACCTCGGCGATCAGCTCCTCGACCAGGTCTTCGCGATGCCGTCTCTCGTCGAGGACCGTCATGGGATCAGTGTACTGAGCGGTGTTTCACGATCCTTTCGGTTGGAGAAGGAGGCCGAGGCGTGCCAACGAACTCGGACCGTCCATGACCAGCTTCCACCGTTGGTGGCGTCGGCGCAACGCCCGGCGCCTCGCCGTCGCGATGCGCGACGCGCTCGTGCCGTCACGACCGGGACTGGGCTAGGCCGCTCGCGGCATCTCCCTCTCGAGCAGCAGCGTCCTGAACGCCTCGGACTCGAGCAGCTGACGGCGGACTGATCCCTCCCCGGTGAGCCCGAGCTCGGCGAACACGCGCTGCGCCTCCGGCGTCCAGGCGGCCTCGCCCTGCCGCCACAGGTCGCCGAGGTGTGCCCGGAGCTCCTCGTAGCCGTCGATCGTGTCGAAGATTCGGCGGACGACGAGCTGCGGCGCAACCGTCCCGTTCCAGTGGTTCTCCTTGAGCCGGAACGCGACGTCGAAGAGACCGACGGCGCGAAGACGGTCGAGCTGGGAGCCCTGCCCGAACGCGATTGCGCTGCCCGCGTCCCGCCCGTGTTGCCGGACGCGGAAGCGTAGGTGCTTGCCCTCGCCCACGGTCGACGGCGTCACGGCCTCGGTCGCGGCCACCAGGAGGGTCACGTCGGGATTGCCGAGACCGAAGGGTGCAAGTTGCGCGAGCTCCGTTGCGAGATCGAGCGTCAGGTCGCGCGCCGACACGACCGCATCGACGGTGACGACCTCGAACGTGTCGTCTGGCGCGATGTGCTCGTCGGCGTACTCGGCGAAAGCATCGGCAAACGCGGGAATGCGCTCCTCGTCGATCGAGAGCCCCGCGGCCGCGCGGTGCCCGCCGAATCGTTCGAGGTGCTCGGAGCACGCGGCGAGTGCGCCGTGCAGGTCGAAGCTCGAGATCGAGCGCCCCGAGCCCTTCCACGCGTCCTGAGAACGTGTGATGAGCACGACGGGGCGGTGGAACCGCTCGACGAGACGTGATGCCACGATGCCGATGACGCCCTCGTGCCAGTCCTCGCTCCAGAGGACGTAGCCGCGGCGGCGTTGCTTCGGCTCTGGCATCGCCTCGACGGCCGCGATCGCCTCCCGCAGGATGCGGTCCTCGACCGCCTGCCGATCGCGGTTGAGTTCCTCGAGCGCGTCGGCGTGTTGCCGGGCCTCGTCGGCATCCTCGGTGAGCACGAGCTCGAGGGCGAGATCGGGCCGACCGAGCCGGCCCGCCGCGTTGATGCGCGGAGCGAGCCGGAAGCCCACGGCGCCTGCGTCCACGGCGGCTGGGTCGACACGCGCACTCCGCATGAGCGCCTGCAGGCCCACGCGGGACGTCGACGCGAGCACCCGAAGTCCCGCGGAAGCGAGAGCACGGTTCTCGTCCACCACGGGAACGACGTCGGCGATGGTCGCGAGCGCGACGAGATCGAGGCTGCGCGCCACTACCGGGTGGTCGGGCCCGAGGAGCGCGACCCCGAGCTTGTAGACGACGCCCGTCCCGCAGAGCTCGGGAAACGGGTATGCCGACGGCCGCGTGGCGACGATCGGGCATTCGGGGAGCACGTCGCCGGGGCGATGGTGGTCCGTGACGATGACGTCGAGCCCGCCTTGCCGCGCCTCCGCCACCTCTTCGACCGCCGTGATCCCGCAGTCGACCGTGAGGACGAGGCCGACACCGTCGTCCGCGAGTCGCCCGAGCGTCTCGCGCGAGACGCCGTAGCCCTCCTCGAACCGACTCGGCAGATGCCACGCCACGTCGGCGCCGAGCTCGCGCAGGAAGATGACGGCGAGCGCGGTCGCACAGATCCCGTCCACGTCGTAGTCGCCGTGGACGCAGATGCGGGTCCCCGCCGAGACGGCCTCCCGGAGGCGCTCCACCGCGACCACCATGTCGCCGAGAAGCGTCGGATCGTGATCGGGATCAGCCGCGTCGAGGAACCTGCGCGCCGTCTCCGGCTCGTCGTAGCCGCGGCGGGCGAGGACGGACGCGGTGATCTCGCTCACCCCGATCTCGGCCGCGAGCCGGCGGGCTCGCTGCACGTCCAACGGTGCAATCGTCCAGGGACTCGTCACGCACGTTGACGGTACGGAGGCGGTCGGACGCCGTCAGGAGCGCGACTCGCGCCGGCGTCGGAGCGAGTCCACGACGACCTTCACCCACAGCACCACGAGGCCTACGGTGGCCCCCACGACGACGACCGCGATCGGCGTGTAGTACGCCATCCGCTCGAGCGAGTACCTCGTGACCGCTGCGCCCACGAGCCAGATGGCAACGACGAGGATGCCCATCGCGGCCCACAGACGGCGGTCGTTCACGTCGGAAAGCCTAGATACGCTGAGATCCGTGCTTGCAGCCAACTACCGCTCGGGGGACGATTTCGTCGTCGAGTTCCTCGGCCACCGCTTCGAGTTCTCGGCGCGCGACTTCGAGGAGCGTGTGATCGCCGCGGCGGTGCGCATCGAGCTCATCGGCTCGAACGACGTGGACGAGCAGGAGGCCGGCGACCTCGTCGAGCTCGTGGCGGACGGACGGATCGAGGATCCCAGAAGCGGGCTGGGGCTCTACATCGTCCGGCACTGGGAGCACGTGTCGCTTCAGAACGGGGAGTCGCTCGTCTACTGGCTGCGCAAGCTCGTGTTTCGCGGCGCTTGGCTCGACCACCGGGTGAAGGAAGGCCTCCTCGACGTCTCGTGGATCGACGACACGGGCGACTTCGGCTACGCGGAGCCTCAGGGCGGTCGCACGCTGCTCGAGCTCGCTCCGGTCCCGTCCTGGAGCGAGCTGCAGTACCGGGGCTAGAGCGTGCTCGAGCCCGACTCGACGATTCGCGTCCCGCCCGCCGAAGGCGCACCGGGCGGGTTCGGGCCGAACGCAATCCAGATCCTCACCGCTGAACACTGGAGTCTCCTCGCCTCGCGCAGCCTCGTTTACACCGAGGCGATGAGCCGCACGTCGATCTTCGTCGCCGCGCTTACGGGGGCCGTCGTCGCACTCGCGCTCGTCGCGCAGGCGGACGACTTCGGCGACGGCTTCGTCGCATTCGCGCTCGTGCTACTGCCCGTGATCTATTTCCTGGGCTTCGTGACGATCGTTCGTCTCGCGCAGGTGAATCTCGAGAACGCTCGCTGGGTCCAGGGGATGAATCGCATTCGCAACGCGTACCTGCAGCTGTCGCCCGAGCTCGAGCCCTATTTCGTGACGAGCAAGTACGACGACGACGCGGGCATCCTCGAAAGCGCTGTTCCCGGAATCGTCCCGACGCCGTACTACCAGGTATTCGTGGCCGCTCCGGGTGTCGTGGCCGTGATGGATTCGGTCGTCGCGGGCGCCACGGCGGGAATCGCCGGCATCGGCCTCGATGCCGGAATCGGCTGGTCGCTCGTGTTCGGTGCCGCCTGCTTCGTCGCGTCGCTCACGTTCTTCACCCTCTGGGCGAGAGGCAGGATCGGTGGCTTCCTGTCGGGCTCCGCACCGCTCTTCCGGACGCCGGACGCCTAGCTCTCGGCGTCGACGAATCCGAACGGGCGCTCGGGGTCGGGCGCCGAGATCTCGATGGAGCGCACGGCCCCGATGGGGACGATCATCCTCTTCGGCTCCTCTCCCTCCTCTCGATGAGGGGCGAAGGAGAGGAAGCCGAACCCGGGCTCCGCGCTCGCCGTCACGAGCGTGTAGCGGGATCCGTCAGCCAGCTCGATGCACACCTCGGCCTGCTCCAGCTCGTTCTCGTTGGCGAAGGCCGTCACCATGCGGGTCACGCGGCTGACGAACTCGTCGAGCGGGCCGGCGGCGCCGGGCGTCCAGACGTGCGTCGACATCGCTAGAACAGACCCTTGGTATCCCGCTCGACGCCGATGTGGCCACGTCCGAGCTCCGTGATGACACGCCCGCGCGGCGTCCGCTGAAGGAAGCCCAGCTGGAGGAGATACGGCTCGTAGACGTCCTCGATGGTGTCGGGCTCCTCGCCGAGCGAGACCGCGAGCGTCGACAGGCCGACGGGGCCACCACCGAACTTGTGGGCGATCGCCGCGAGGAGCTCGCGGTCGACGCGTTCGAGCCCTGCCTCGTCGACCTCGAGCAGCTCGAGCGCCTCGCGTGCGATGTCGATCGTGACGGCCCCGGCATGGCGCACCTCCGCGACGTCGCGGATCCGGCGAAGGATGCGGTTCGCCACGCGGGGCGTCCCCCGCGCTCGACGTGCCACCTCGTCGGCTGCCTGGTCGGCGATCTCGACCCCGAGGATGCCCGCCGACCGGCGCACGATGGTGGCGAGCTCGGGCTGCTCGTAGTAGCCGAGCCGGAACGTCATCCCGAAGCGGTCGCGGAGGGGTGTCGTGAGCAGGCCGGTGCGCGTCGTCGCGCCGACGAGTGTGAACGGCGGCAAGTCCAGCGTGAGCGTCCGTGCTCCGGCGCCCTGGCCGACGACGATGTCGAGCCGGAAGTCCTCGAGCGCCGGGTAGAGGATCTCCTCGATCGCCCGATTGACGCGATGGATCTCGTCGATGAAGAGGACGTCCTTGGGCTCGAGCCCCGTCAGGATCGCCGCCATGTCGCCCTTTCGCTCGAGCGCGGGACCGGCCACGGTGCGGAGGCCGACGTCGAGCTCTTCGCGGATGATCGTCGCGAGCGTGGTCTTGCCGAGGCCGGGCGGACCGACGAGCAGGACGTGGTCGAGAGCCTCTCCGCGATTCTTCGCCGCCTCGAGCGCGATGTCGAGCTGTTCCTTCGTCCGCTCCTGGCCGACGAACTCGTCGAGTCGCCGAGGGCGGAGCGACTGCTCGACCTCCTCGTCTCCTTCGCGAAGCGCGGGCGCGAGGAACTGGCTCGTCACGCTGCGCTCCTGAGCGCTTCGCGCACGCGTTCCTCGACGGTCAGGTCGGGATCGACGCCCGCGAGCGCCTGCTCGGCCTCGACGAGCGTGTACCCGAGCTCGACGAGCGCATCGCGCGCGACGAGCTCGCGCGGAGCACCCGAGTCGGGCACGGGAACTGCCTCCACGAGAGACCCTTCGAGCTCGAGCACGATCCGCTCGGCGGTCTTCTTCCCGATCCCCGGGATCGCCTGGAACCGCGCCGAGTCCTTGAGCGTGATCGCTCGCTGGAGCTCCTCCGTGGAGGCGCTCGAGACGACTGCGAGCGCGACTTTCGGCCCGATGCCGCTGACTCCGAGCAAGCGGACGAACAGCGCGCGCTCGCTCGCGTCGGCGAAACCGTAGAGCTGAAGGGTGTCCTCGCGCACGTGCAGGTACGTCTCGACGGTGACCTCGGCGGCGCCTTCCGCGCGTTGCAGCACAGTGGGCGTCGCGCTGACGAGGTACCCCACTCCGCCGACGTCGACGACGAGACCGTCGACCGACCTTCCCGCCGGGATGCCGCGGAGCCGCGAGATCACCGCAATGCCTCGACGAGCGGCGAGCCCAGCGCGTGGCAGATCGCGACGCCCAGGGCGTCGGCGACGTGCGAGTTCTCGGGCTCGTTCGCGAGGCCCAGGATCATCGTGACCATGCGTTGCATCTGCGCCTTGTCGGCCCTCCCGTACCCGCACACCGTCTGCTTGACGCGCGCCGGAGCGTGCTCAGCGCACGCGAGCCCGGCTCCGGCGGCCGCGACGAGCACGGCGCCGCGTGCCTGCCCGACGGAGAGCGCGATGCGGGCGTCGGCACCCACGTAGGACTCCTCGAGCGCGACGGCGTCGGGCTCGTGCGCCGCAATGAGCTCCCGCACTCCCTCGAAGATCGTCAGCAGCCGCGCGTCGAGCGGCTCCCGCGCGGACGTCCGCCAGCATCCCGACGCCACCGCCCGGAGGCGGCCGTCGCTTTCTTGGACGATCCCGTACCCGCACGCAGCCGTCCCTGGGTCGATGCCGAGGATCTTCACATGTGGAAGTTACGCAGCGCCTCGGACAGTCCTCCGCCGGTGCGCGTCAGCGCTCGGCTGTCGATGCGACCGCGCACGCGAAGCGTGCGCGCTTCAGGGATTCTCGCGATCGAGACTCGCGCTCGCGAGTTCTCGATCTGCCAGGAAAACTCAACCGCCGGCGGCGGAGCAGTTCTCGTTCGCCCAGGTCCCGAGTCGCTCGGAGGCAGCCGAGACCTCTTCCTGGTTCGTACCTGCGAGTGCGGCGCTGAGCTGCTGGATCTGCGCGGCGGTCGGGGTCTTGCCCGCCTCGATGCCGATGTCCTTGACCTTCGCGGCGTAGTCCGCGAACCAGTCGGCGAGCACCTGCACATCGGCCTTGATCTCGTCCGGGACCTCGTTCACGAGGTTCTGGAAGGCCTCGGCCGCCTCCTCGTCGGTCGCGCCGGTGATCGCCTGCGCGAACGTCGCCCCGATGCTGGCCAGCTTCAGGCAGTCCTCGTCGTCGAGGATGCCCGAAAGGTCGCCCGTGTCCGTCGTCTCCTCGGAAGTCGTGTCCTCGGCGGTCGTCGTGTCCTCCGAGGCCGTCCCCTCGACCGTCGGCTCGTCCGACGCGGAGGAGTCGTCGCCGCCACCGCAGCCGGCGGCCACGAGGGCGAGCGCCATCACGAGAACTGCGAGCCACCGCACGGGCAGGACCCTAACAGCGAATCAGGACAGATGGTGGTCGAAGAACCCGACGATGGTGTCGTAACAGCGAACGCGGTTCGCGAGCTTGAGGACATCGTGCCCCTCGTCGTCGAAGACGAGGTAGTCGACGTCGCGCCCGAGCATGCGAAGGTGCTCGACGACGTCTCGTGACTCTCGCTCGACCACTCGCGGGTCGTTCTGCCCCTGGATGACGAGGAGCGGACAGGAGATGTTCTCGATGTGGGTCTTCGGCGAGCGCTCGATCAGGAACTCGCGGTCCTTCTCGGGGTCGCCGACGGCCAGCGCGAAGTAGGGCTTCCATGTCTCGGGGATGCGATCCATGAACGTGGACAGGTCGTACGGGCCGAACATGTCCACCGCTGCCCGCCACAGCTCCGGGTGCCGTGCGGCGAGCGTGAGCGTCATGTAGCCGCCGTACGACCGCCCCACGACGCCGGCTCTCGAGACGTCGACGCGCTCGTCATGAGCGAGGACCTCGGTCATGGCGTGGACGTGGTCGAGCCGGTCGAGGCCGCCCCAGTCGCGGTCGACACGCTTCGAGTAGTCGAGCCCGTAGCCGGTCGAGCCTCGCGCATTCGGGACGAAGACCGCGAAGCCCTCCAGCGTGAGGATCTGGATGAGCGGCATCGAGAACCACGCGAAGTTCGGGCGCTCCTGGCTCTGAGGTCCGCCGTGCACGTAGTAGACGAGCGGCCGCGGGCCCTCGAGGGCGAGCTCGGGCGAAGGCAGGTACAGACGGGCCGAGACGCGCAGGCCGTCGTGCGACTCGAACGACGCGTCCTCTCCGGCGGACAGGAGCCCGGGATCCAGTCCGAGCGCACGCTCACGCGTCAGCACGACGGACTCGGAGTCGTCCGCCGGAAGCAGGTGCAGCTGCGTCGGGCTCGTCGCGGTACAGAACGACGCGACGAACTGCCCGCTCTCGTCGTCGTGCTCGATCCCGTGCAGGATCCCTCCCTCGAACTCCCCCTCACCGACGAGGATCCGCTCGACCGTGAACGCGCGCTCGTCCTCGTCGAAGGCGCCCGCATAGACCCAGGAACAGCCGTCGATGTTGTACGTGAGCGCGTACCGATCCTCCTCGAGATGGTCGAGACCTTCGAGCTCGCCGGCGCCGCTGTGCCGGAGACCCTCGATCGCCACGGGGTCGATCTCCCCGGGCCGCGAGAGGTCGAGGTACGCCAGTGAGCCCGCGTCCTCGAACAGCGTTGTCGTCAGGAGCACGCCGTCACCGCTCGTCGTGCCGTACGCACCACGGAAGCCGGACATCGGATACTCGCGTTCCGGATCGCGCTCCTCGATCGGCGTTCCGAAGAGCATCCTCCGCTCGCCGTCCTCGATCTCGTACAGCACGAGATCTCCCATGGTGTAGCCGTCGACGAGCACAACGCGGGAGTGATCCGGCGTCCATGCGGCCACGAAGCCGCCGTACCCGCTCTTCCACAACGTCTCCGCGACACCCGTCTCGAGGTCGACGCGAACGGCTCTGGTCGAGGCTTCCTCGCGCGACTCGACGGCGAAGTACGCAATCTGCGCGGCGTCGTCCACGTGCACGAGATGCGATCGACCGCCCGAGAACGCCTCGGGCGCGAGTGCCTCCGGGAACCCGCCTTCGACCGGAATGGTGTACGGCACGTAGTTCTCGTCGCCGTCCGAGTCGATCATCACGACGATCCGGCCCAGACCGGGCAGGACGTGGAACAGCTCGCCGCCGACGAGGTCCGGGTTCTGGAGCGCGATCTGCGGCGGGAGCAGAGGCTCCGGGACGCCGCCTGCGGCGTCCATCGCGTACAGGCTCAGGTGACCGGAGAGATTCGAGGCGAACGTGATGCGGTCGTCGGCCAGCTGGGGCTCGACGAAGAGCCGCGCGGAGAGGAGCGACTCGATTCGATCCGCTCTCTTGCCTGCTGTGTCCGCCGCCGCGATCGCCACAGGTTCCTAGGAGGCTACCGACTCGAGCACGTCCTCGGGGATGTCGAAGTTCGCGTACACGTCCTGGACGTCCTCGGTGTCCTCGAGACCCTCCACGAGCTTGACGATGCGACGGGCGACCGACTCGTCCGAGACGGCGACCGTCGTCTTCGGCACCATCGCGAGCTCCACCGATTCGATCGTGAACCCGCCGCCCTCGAGCGCCTGCCTCACGGCGGAGAGCGACTCGGGAGCGCTCGTCACGACGAAGCTCGAGCCGTCGAGCTCGACGTCGTCCGCACCCCCTTCCGCCGCAGCCGTGACCAGCTCTTCCTCGTCTGCAGCGCTCGCCGAGACGAGCACCACGCCGCGACGTTCGAACTGCCATGCGACCGCGCCCGTCGTCCCGAGGTTGCCTCCGTGCTTCGTGAACGCGTGTCGCACCTCGGAGGCGGTTCGGTTCCTGTTGTCGGTCAACGCCTCGACCAGGACGGCGACGCCTTCGGGCCCGTACCCCTCGTAGACGACCGTCTCGAAAGCGGCCGCCTCGGCGTCTGTGCCCGATCCCTTCGCGATCGCGCGTTCGATGTTGTCCTTCGGCATCGAGTACGAGCGCGCCTTCTCGATCGCGTTCTGCAAAGCGAGATTCCCGGTCGGGTCCGCCCCACCCTCCTTCGCGGCGACGATGATCGCCCGCGAGAGCTTGGAGAAGAGCTGGCCGCGCTTGGCATCCGCCGCGCCCTTCTTGTGCTTGATGGACGACCACTTGCTATGCCCCGACACGGCTCGCCTCCTCGACCATCGTCAGGAACGACTCGTGCACGCGGAGGTCGTCCGTGAGCTCCGGATGGAAGGACGCGAGCAGGAAGCGCCCGTCGCGTACGAGCACGGGCTCGCCATCGAGCTCGCCGAGGACCTCGACGTCGTCCCCGAGCGAGCGGATGCGCGGCGCCCGGATGAAGACCCCTCGGAGCGGGATCGCGTCGCCGGTGAGGTCGACGTCCGCCTCGAAACTCCGCACCTGTCTCCCGAACGCATTCCGGTCGACCACGAGGTCCGCGAGACCGAGGTGCTCCCGGTCGACGACGATCATCCCGGCACAGGTTCCGAAGACAGGGCCGCCGAACGCGCGTATCGCCTCGTCGAGACCGTAGAGCTCGGCGAGCCGCACAATCGTCGTCGACTCGCCGCCCGGAATGACGAGCCCGTCGAGCCTGTCCAGCTCCTCCGGGAGGCGGACCTCGACCACGTCTGCCCCGAGCGTGCGCAGAGCCTTCGCATGCTCTCGAAACGCGCCCTGCAGGGCGAGAACGCCGATTCGAAGGTGGCGACCCACGTGAATCAGTCTAGATTCGAACGCTCCCAGGGCGGCCGCGGCTACTGTCGTGCGGAACACCGCGCTTCGTCACCCGGGGAAGGGTTGAGAGCGGCGAACAGGATCAGAACGGCGTTCGAGGGCAGGGGAATCCTCCCCTGACGGGAGCTACCAGCCGCGGACTTCGAGCCGCTCGTCCTCGGACAGCGAGCTCGAGGAGATCCCGACCATCGGCTCTCCCAGGCCGGCCGAGACGTCGGCGAGCACCTTGGCATCGTCGAAGTGCGTCGTCGCCTCGACGATCGCCTTCGCGCGCGTCTCCGGATCTCCGGACTTGAAGATGCCCGAGCCGACGAAGACACCATCCGCGCCCAGCTGCATGCAGAGCGACGCGTCGGCAGGTGTCGCGATGCCGCCCGCCGTGAAGGTCACGACAGGGAGCCGCCCGTGCTCGGCGACCCAGCGGATGAGCTCGTACGGCGCCCGGTGCTCCTTCGCGGCCGCGTAGAGCTCGTCCTCGCGCTGCGCCTGGAGCTGTCGGATTGCGCCGAACACCGCGCGCATGTGCGTCACGGCATTGACGATGTCGCCCGTGCCCGCCTCGCCCTTCGTGCGGATCATCGCGGCGCCCTCGGCGATCCGGCGGAGCGCCTCGCCCAGGTTCGTCGCGCCGCAGACGAACGGCACGGTGAACGCCCACTTGTCCACGTGGTGCTCGAGATCGGCCGGCGTGAGGACTTCGGATTCGTCGATGTAGTCGACCTCGAGAGCCTCGAGGATCTGCGCCTCGGCGAAGTGACCGATACGGCACTTCGCCATCACCGGAATCGTGACTGCTTCCTGGATCTCCTTGACCTTCTCCGGGTCGCTCATGCGAGCGACACCGCCGTCACGGCGGATGTCCGCGGGAACGCGCTCGAGCGCCATGACCGCACAGGCCCCCGCGTCTTCCGCGATCCGCGCCTGCTCGGCGTCGACGACGTCCATGATCACGCCGCCCTTCAGCATCTCGGCGAGGCCCGTCTTCACCCGCAATGTGCCGTACTCGGCCACGGGCGCAGTCTAGATGAGTGACTGGTAATGCCCGCCGCCGCGGGGATTGCCGGTTCCTCGTCCCACGGGGGTCCAACTATCCACACCCCGGTGGATAGCCGGACGCAGTTCGTCCATTTTGCGGGTTTTGCGATGTGGAAATCGCGTGGAGAAGGTCGTGTCCGTCCGCACGATGTGAAATAGCTACCGACTACCGGCGCGACTCCTCTCCCCGCAGGCGCATCCCGCCTGGCCCCGAAGTTGCGCCGTCTCTGCAAGAGACCCGCCCACCCGGGTCTCTTGCTTTGTTCAAGAGCTTCTACGTCGTCGGGGATCCGCTTTGCGAGTCCCCGACG
>DASTWH010000411.1:0-2631 GCA_035758735.1 Gaiellaceae bacterium | reverse complement strand
CCGCGCCCACGATTCGGATTCGTTCGATCATTCGTCTGCTCCAGTTCCCTGCGGGATACCGGGCACCGAGAGTCTGCCTAGTCGGGCACCTTCTCGGCAAGGCGGGCGTCGAGGTGCGCGCGTACCGCCGGCCACTCGTCGTCCGTCACGCTGTACCAGGCGCTGTCGCGGTTCTCGCCTTCGCGGACGAGCATGTGCTTGCGGTGGACACCCTCGAAGGTCGCGCCGAGCGCCTCGAGCGCACGGCATGACCGTTCGTTCTGCGCGTCGGTCTTCCACTCGACGCGGCGACAGCCCCACACGTCGAACGCGTGCTGCATCTGCAGGAACTTCGCCTCGACGTTCACCCCTGCGCCCCAGACGGAGGGGTGCAGCCACGTCCAGCCGATCTCGACCGATCGGTGCTCTGGCCGCAGCGCGAGAAATCTCGTCGACCCGACGATCTCGTCCGCTCGGCGGGTCACGAGCGGGATCTCGGCCCCTGCCGTCTCCGCGTCCCGCGCCTGCTCGACGAACGCGCTCCACTCCTCGCGGGTCTCGGGTTGGACGACGCTGAGCCAGCGCCACGTGCGGGGATCGCGCGAGGCGAGCCACAGGCCCTCCTCGTGCTCGGGTCCGAGCGGCTCCAGGCGCACGATGCGCCCCTCGAGAGTCGGTGGCGTCCACGTGTCCACGGCGCTCGACGTTACACTCGGCGCGTGCCGATCTACGAGTACGCGTGCATGGAGTGCGAGTCGCACTTCGAGGAGCTCGTCCGCTCGAGCGACCAGGCGGTGACGTGCCCGGAGTGCGGGGCGGCGAAGGTCCTGAAGCAGTTCTCGAGCTTCGCCGTGCACGGCGCGTCGTCGAAGCCGGTGTTCAGCGGCCCCTCGGGTGGCGGCGGCGGTTGCTGCGGCGGCTCGTGCGGCTGCGGCCACTGACGAACGCCTGATCGACGGAGTCGACGGCGACCGGGCACATCCGCGCGGCGGCGTAGACTGGCCTCCCGATGGACGCCGTCGAGCGCGCCGCCGCACTTCGAGCGCACGCGGAGGACACCGCCGGATGCACGCGCTGTGCTCTCGCACAGGGGCGTACCCAGGTCGTCTTCGGCTCGGGGAGCCCGGACGCCGACCTGATGTTCGTCGGCGAGGCGCCCGGCTTCCACGAGGACCAGCAAGGGGTCCCGTTCGTCGGCCAGGCCGGCAAGCTCCTCGACAAGCTCCTCGGCGGGATCGGCTTGACGCGCGCCGACGTGTTCGTCGCGAACGTCCTGAAGTGCAGGCCGCCCGGGAACCGCGACCCGCTTCCCGAGGAGATCGCTGCGTGCGAGCCGCACCTGTTCCGGCAGATCGAGCTCATCGAGCCGACGCTCGTCGCGACCCTCGGCAATTTCGCGACGAAGCTCCTCTCGGGGAAGCCCGCCGGGATCACGAAGGTGCACGGCTTCGAGCAGGAGGTGACGCTCGGGTCCCGCACAGTGCTCCTCTATCCCATCTTCCATCCCGCCGCTGCGCTCTACACGCCGTCGATGCTGAAGGTTCTCGAGCAGGACTTCGCGCGGATTCCCGAGATCCTCGAGCGGGCAGCCGACGAGCCGGCGCCCGCGAACGAGCCGATCGCGGACGCCGAGCCCGACCCCGAGTCGGTTCAGCTCGGGCTCTTCTAGCGGTCGCATGACTCGCATCGAGCTCGCCAGCCGCTCGGCGGGCGAGACGGAGCGGATCGCCGCCGATCTCGCTACCCGTCTCCAGCCGGGTGACGTCATCACCGTCTCGGGCGAGCTCGGCGCGGGCAAGACCACCTTCGTACGCGGCGCGAGCCGGGCGCTCGGCGTGACCGCGCCCGTCACGAGCCCAACGTTCACGATCGGCCATCGCTACGCCGGCGCGGTGGCGGTCTCGCACCTCGACCTCTACCGCTTCACGGGGGTCTCGCCCGCCGAGTGGGCCGACCTCGAGCCGTACTTCGACGACGCGGTCGTGTTCGTCGAATGGCCCGAGGCGGGTCGCGCCGTGCTGCCTCGCGCTCGCGCCGCGGTCACGCTCGAGCACGCCGGCGGGGACGCACGGAAAGTCACCCTCGCCGCCGAGGAGGAGGCGCTGCTACAAGGCTGGCACTGATGCTCGTGCTGGCCTTCGACACCGCGACGGATCTCGCCACGAGCGCCCTGCTCGAGGACGGCAGCGTGCTCGGCGAGAGGGTGGGGATCCCGCGCGGCGTGCTGGAGGACGTGCATGCCCTACTCGAGGAGGCGGCGCGCACGCCCGAGGATCTCGGTGCGCTTGTCGTCGGTACCGGCCCGGGGAGCTTCACCAGCACGCGCATCGGCCTCGCCGTCGCGCGCGGGCTCGGGCTCGCGCTCGGCATTCGCGGAGCGGGAGTGTCCACGCTCGCCGCGCTCGCCTCGTCGGAGGCGGGCGCGTTCGCCATCGTCGACGCGCGGCGACAGGAGGTCTTCGTCAAGGGCCCGCGCGCCGTCGCGCCGGACGACCTCGACCTGACGCCCGAGACCCTCTGCATCGGAAGCGGCGCCGTTCGCTACCGCGCGACGTTCGAGCGGATGGGGGCGATCGTGCCGCCCGACGACGACATGAGACACGTTCCGCACGCACGGCTCCATGCGTCGCTCGCCGCCGACTTCGGCCCCGT
>DASTWH010000346.1:0-3656 GCA_035758735.1 Gaiellaceae bacterium | reverse complement strand
CCGCGGCTTCTACGTGAACCAACAGACACGTAAAGGGAGCCGGCGTCGGAGCTAGGCGTTGCCGAAACTCCGCACGGCACCCACCTGGCTCGCCAGGTTCGCAAATGGCCGTGGAGTTCATCGGCAGGGTGGAGCACTTTGTTTCTCGGCGCAAGACCGGGAGCCGGTTAGCGCCGGGCCCCGGTCGCGCACGATCCCTGAAGCCGGCCGCTTCGCGACCGGGTCGCGGTGAACCCTCGCCGCTAGCCTGGGCCCATGGCTGTCGAGGTTCTCGGAGACGCAACCCGTGGAGGCGAGTGGGCCGCTGCGCGGCTCGTCGTCGACGGCGACACGATCATCGAGGCGGATGCGCCGGGACTCGACCGGCCGCTCGCCGGGATGACGCTGCTCGAGGCGGCCATGGTCGGTGGTGAGCCCCTGGCCGTCGAGGCGCTCGCGGCCGCGATCGGCGAGGTCTTCGTCGCGGAGGCTCGACCCGGGCGCGTCGCGGTCGCGATGAGCGGCGGCGTCGACAGTGCCGTGGCGCTGCTCCGCGCGGGGGAGGGCGCGATTGGCGTGACTCTCCGCCTGTGGCAGGACCCCGCGGCTCCCGACACCGAGCGTGCGTGCTGCTCCCCGGCAGCGGTTGCGGCAGCACGCGCGACCTGCCACGCGCTCGGCCGTCCTCACGTCACGCTCGACCGCCGCGAGACGTTCAAGCACACGATCGTCGACCCGTTCACGCAGTCGTACGTGAACGGCGACACGCCAAATCCGTGCATGCGCTGCAACGGGACGTTTCGATTCGACGAGCTCGTGGCGTTCACCGAGCGCGCCGGTGCGGACGAGCTGTGGACCGGCCACTACGCACAGGTCGTCGAGCGCAACGGTCTGCGTCTCGTGGGTCGGTCGGCCGACCCGGACAAGGACCAGTCGTACATGCTCGCCGCGGTCGACCCGAAGCTGCTCGGGCGCGTGCGCTTTCCGCTCGGCGGGCAGACCAAGTCGGAGACGCGGGCCGAGGCCGCATCGGCTGGCCTTGCCGCTGCTCGGCGGGCAGAGAGCCAGGAGGCGTGCTTCCTCGGCGGCGACGACTACCGCTCCTTCCTCGAGCGGCAGGGCGTGCGCGGCGACGCGGGGGAGATCGTCGACCGCGACGGCGTCGCGCTGGGCACACATGCGGGCCACTGGCGGTACACGCCGGGCCAGCGTCGCGGCCTCGGCCTGGAGGCGGGAAGAACGCTCTACGTCCTCGGCACCGACGCCGTGACGAACACCGTCACCGTCGGCCCCCGTGAGGGGCTGGCCGTCTCGACGCTGGACGCGTTCGGCCGGCTCCACGTCCCGGTCGCGCGTGCTGAGGTGAAGGTGCGCCATCGTTCCGAACCGATCGCAGCGTCCGTGAAGGCGACGACGGACGGGTTCCGCCTCGAGCTCGACGAGCCCGCTTTCGGTGTGGCCCGCGGCCAGTTCGCGGTGCTGTACGACGACGGCGCGGTTGTCGGCGCGGGCGCGATCGCGGACGTTGCCTAGACCGACCAACTAGCATTGCGGGCCCGTGGCCGTGCTTGCGACATCCGCCGGAGACGTCCTCGACTACGCCCTCGCTGCGTTCTTCGTCGCGAGCGGCGCCGGGCTGCTCTACCTGTTCGTCCGCATGGGCGGGACGTTCGCGCGGCTCTCGTCCTTCATCAGGGGGACGGAGCGCGACCTCCTGCCGGTGATCGTGAAGGCGGGCGGAACGGTCGACCGGGTGAACGATCAGCTCGACAAGCTCGACACGGTGACGGACAGCGCGGTCTCGATGGCGGACAGCGCCGATACCGCCGTGCGTGCGGTCTCGACGGCCATCACCACGCCCGTGAAGAAGGTCAGCGGCTTCGCAGCGGGTCTGTCGCACGGCGTGTCTGCGTTCCGGTCCCGCCGCGATGCGGGCGAGGCGGTTCGCGTGGCGAAGGACGCGGCGGCACGTCGCGAGGAGGAGCTCGACGAGGAGCTCCGCACTGCCGCCCAGGCGGAGCCGGAGAGCCCGCCGCCGGCCGCGTAGCGCGCTCCGGACGCTCCCGACCCCGCTCGTAGACTTCCGGCATGCGCACGTCGGCCGAATTGCGTGAAGGCTTCCTCTCGTTCTTCGAGGAAAGGGGCCACCTGCGCTGCCCGTCGGCGTCCCTCGTGCCGCGCGCAGGCGACGACTCGACGCTCCTGACGACGGCCGGGATGCACCCGCAGATGCCGTTCTTCCTCGGCCTCGAGCCCCCGCCGGCGCCGCTCACGACGACCTCGCAGAAGTGCTTCCGGACCGTGGACATCGAGGAGGTCGGCCTCGACGGCCACCACCTGACCTTCTTCGAGATGCTCGGCAACTTCTCGTTCGGCCAGTACTTCAAGGAAGGCGCGATCGGCTTCGCCCGCGAGTTCGTCCTCGAGCACATGAAGCTCGACTGGGACCGCGTCTGGGTGACCGTCCACGCCGGCGATCCGGTCATGAAGCTCGGGCCGGACGAGGTCGCGATCGGGCTCTGGCAGCAGGCTGGGATGCCGGCCGAGCGGATCGTCCCGCTCCCCACCGTGGAGAACTTCTGGTCGGTCGGCGGACCTGGCCCGTGCGGCCCCGACTCGGAGCTGTACTGGGACTGGGGCGAGGAGTACGGATGCGGCGAGTCCGACTGCGCGCCCGCGTGCAGCCGCTGCGACCGGTTCCTCGAGTTCTGGAACCTCGTGTTCATGGAGTACGAGCAGCACGCCGACGGCACGCTTACGCCGCTTCCCAAGCAGAACATCGACACCGGGCTCGGGGTCGAGCGGGGCGCGGCGATCCTGCAGGACGTCCGCTCGGTCTACGAGACGGACGGCTACCAGCGGATCATGGACTGGATCGCATCCGAGTCGGGGGTCGCATACGGCGACTCGCCGGCCGCAACGAAGGCCCACCGGATCCTCGCCGACCACGGGCGCGGCATGACGTTCCTCGTCAGCGACGGCGTGACGCCGTCGAACGAGGGGCGCGGATACGTGCTGCGTCGCATCGTCAGGCGGGCGATCCAGCAGGCGCAGCGGATCGGCCTCCACGACGTTCACCGGTTGGCGGGGGTCGTCGCCGAGCAGATGAGCGACGCGTACCCGGAGCTGGGCGAGCGACACGAGGAGATCGAGCGGGCCTTGCGTCTCGAGGAGGAGCGCTTCCTGGAGACGCTCGAGCGCGGGCTCAGGCTCTTCGAGGAGCTCGGCTCACAGGACGCGATCACGGGTGAGCAAGCGTTCACGCTCGCCGCGACCTACGGGTTCCCGCTCGAGCTCACCGTGGAGCTCGCGGAGGAGCGCGGCCAGGTCGTGGACGTCGATGGGTACGGCACCGAGATGGCCCGCCACCGCGAGGTGTCGCGCGCGGCCGGCTCCGGAGAGCTCCAGCGGGCCGCCGAGTTCGCGCGGGCGACCGACTTCACGTCGGAGTTCGTCGGGTACGCGAAGACCGAGGTGATCACGCAGATCGGAGCGCTCGAGGAGCTCGACGACCGTCACTTCCTCGCGAAGCTCCGCGAGTCGCCGTTCTATCCGGCCGGCGGCGGCCAGGTGACGGACGCGGGGACGATCGAGCTCGACGGGGATCCGGCGACGGTCGCCGATCTCGTCGACGCGTACCGGCTCGACTCCGACCAGGTTCTCCTCTTCCGGGGATC
>DASTWH010000331.1:0-5879 GCA_035758735.1 Gaiellaceae bacterium | reverse complement strand
GTGGGGTGGCGCGGAAGAGGCGCTGCGGGCGTCGAAGAGCGGTCGCAACCTGATGGAGAACGCGCCCGAGCTCGAGCCGGACATCCCGTTCTGCGCCCGCGAGAGCGTCCTCGACGTCGCGCCGCGCCTCCTCGCGATGCGCGACGGAGCGGCAGAGATCGGCCTCTAGCGGCTAGCGGCTAGCGGCGGACTCTCACGACGAGCTGCCGATCGTACGAACGCACGTGGAGCGTGCCTCCGCGGAGCCTGACGATCTCCGGCGCGCTCGGGACCGGCAGTCGGTCGAGCACCTTGCCCGTTCGGCGGTCGAGCAGGTACAGGAAGTCGGGCTCGGCCGTGAAGCCGTACCCCGCGACGATCGAATCGCCGGCGATGACGAAGGTCCGGGCGTTCGCGACGAGTGCCGGGCTGCGCCAGCGCAGCTTTCCCGTCCGGACGTCGATCGCGCTCACGTACGCGTTTCGACCCTTCGTCTGCGCCGCGTAGGTCGCGTGGCTGTTCGAGACGTAGAGCATGCCGTCCACCTCGCGCGCCCACGTGATGGCCTCGAACTCGGCGCGATTCGGAGGACGCGAGAGCGCCGACAGGTCGAATGCGTAGCGTAGGGACTGGTTCCGAGCGTTCGCCCCTATGAGATAGCGGCCCTCGTAGACGAGAAACACCTTCGACCCCTGGCGGAACGCGCTCTCCAGCGCAGCGCCGCGATACGCATCCGGCGCCCAGTCCGGGGCCGCAGGGAGGTCCGGCGGCAGGATTCCGGGGTCGCGATAGCGCGAGGACACGAGAACGAACCGCGACGGGGTGGAGTCCGCATCGGTCGCGGGCGCCGGAAACGGCGCCCGCGGCAGGACGGTCGGCGCCGGGATGGACCCGGCGACCGCGACCGGCGTGACGGCGAGTGCGAGCGCGACGAGGATCACCCGCATGGCCGAGACGATAAGGAAAGCGGCAGGTCTACACTCGACGCCGTGATCGTGAACCGCGATCCGAAGGTACGTGGCCCGTACACCGCGTTCGCGGACGTGGCGGGCGCGTACGAGCGGGGACGGCCGGGCTACCCCGAGGACGCCGTCCGCTGGCTCGTCGGCGGCGAGCCGCGCGACGTCGTGGATCTCGGTGCGGGAACGGGAAAGCTCACGCGCTCGCTCGTCGCGCTCGGGCACAGGGTCACGGCGGTGGAGCCTCTCGAGGAGATGCGCGCGCAGCTGTCCACGGTCGTCCCGGGCGTGGACATCCTCGCTGGAAGCGCCGAGGCGATCCCGCTCCCGGACGCGTTCGCCGACGTCGTCGTCTCGGCACAGGCGTTCCACTGGTTCGATCACGACAATGCGTTGCCCGACATCGCGCGCGTGCTCCGTCCGGCCGGTCGCATCGCGCTCGTGTGGAACTCGCGCGACGACCGCGACCCGTGGATGTCCCGGCTCAGCGAGATCATCGGCAACGAGACGATCGAGGAGTCGGACGTCGTCCCCGTGCTGGACGCGAGTGGGCTCTTCGGGTCGGTCGAGACGGCGGAGTTCGCGTTCGAGCAGGCGCTCGACCGCGACGGCCTGCTCGATCTCGTCCTCTCGCGCAGCTACCTCGCGAAGCTGCCTCCACCCGAACGCGAGCCCGTGCTGGACGCCGTCGGCGCGTTCTACGACGAGAGCGCGACCGACGACGGCGTGCATCTCGCATACGTCACCGAGTGCTTCCGGGCGGAACGCCGCTAGCCGTCAAAACTCACGCCTGACGGCCTCGACGTTGTTCCCGTCGGGGTCGAGCAGGAAGGCGGCGTAGTAGCGCCCGCCGTCCTCGGAGCCGTACTGCTCCCGCACGCCCGGCCCGCCGTTGTCGCGGCCGCCGGCCTCGAGCCCGGCGCGGTGGAACGCCTCGACCTGGTCGCGAGAGTCGGCGACGAACGCGATGTGGACCGGGCCGCTCGTATGGGGCTCGCCGCCCGTGACGACGAGGTTCGCGAGCTGCACCCCGCGCTCGCTCTCCCAGAGCGGCGGGATGCCGAGCGGCGCGAGCGCAGCCTTGTAGAACGCGACGCTCGCCTGTGCGTCACGGACGCGGATGTGGACGTGGTCGACGACGACCCGCGTCCAGTCCCAGTCCTCGCTCACGGATCGAACCGACGTCCGCCGCTCTGCAAGATCACAGTCGGCGATCGACGCTGAAGAGGCTCGCCAGCCAGCCCCGGAGGAAGGCCCAGAATCCTTCGCCCTCCTGTCTGGCCCGGCGTGGACCCCCGGCGATGAACCGTGTGTGCTTCTCGTCGGTCACGCCGCTGAGGGTATCGCGTGCCTTGGAGATCAGCTCGCCGGGTTGACAGGAGAACATGTGTTCGTATAGAACATGTGTTCGCATGGTCGCGTGCCTCCTCATTCCCGGGTTCGAGTTGAGAGCGGCACTGCGCGCGCGGCCGAGGCTGGCGCTCGTGCCTGCAGCGCTCGCGCCGGACGCGGGCGAGGAGCCGCTCCTCGGGCCGGTGACGGCAGCGGCGGAGGCGGCGGGGATGAAGCCGGGCATGCGGCTCGGGGAAGCGCTCGCGACCTGCCCGTCGCTCGTCCTCGTCGACCGCGACCCGGCAGCGGTCGAGCGCGAGTGGGAAGGCGTCCTGCGGCGCCTCGAGGACGCGGGCTTCGCCGTCGACCCCGTGGAGCAGGGCGCGGTCGTCTTCGAGACCCGAGGGGTGGAGCGGCTCTACGGTGGCGTGCAGCCGGCGCTCGAGCGGGCACTCGCAGCGGTGGGGACGGCGTGGGATCCGCGCATCGGCGCGGCTTCCAGGCGCTTCACCGCGCTCGCGGCGGCCAGCGTCGCGCGTCCGGGTCAGATCCTCCTCGTCGCGGCGAAAGAGGAAGAGGCGTTCCTCGAGCCGCTCCCGCTCTCCCTCCTGCCGATGACCCCGAACCGCTACGCCGAGCTCGAAGGGCTCGGGTTGCGCTCGCTCGGCGAGCTGGCGCAGCTGCCGAGTGGCGCGGTCGCGGAGCGGCTGGGAGTGGAGGGGAGACGGGCACAGCGGCTCGCTCGCGGCGGCCGCAAGACACGCGTGCGCGGGCGCAAGCCCGCCTCGGAGCTCGTCGAGGCGCTCTCCTTCCCCGAGGCGATCGCGAACGAGCTCACGCTGCGACGGGCGCTCAGCTCACTCCTCGAGCGCCTGCTCGCGCGTCCAGAACGGGCCGGGCGACCGTTTCGAAAACTCGCGCTGGTCGCCCGGCTCGTCGACGGGGGATCGTGGCGACGGGTCACGACGCTGCGCGATGCGACGGCCGAGGTCGGCCGGCTGCGCTCGGCGCTGGGGCCGAAGCTGCAGGAGCTCCCTGCGCCGATCGTCGAGCTGCGCATCGAGGCAGTCGAGCTCGCGGAGCACACGGGGCAGCAACTCGCGCTCGTGGAACCGGCAGGGGAGGAAGCGGTCGTGCGCCTGCGCGAAGGGTTGCGGCAGGTGCGCGCGAGCACGGGGACGGGGTCGGTGTGCGCAGTGGTGGAGGTTGCGCCGTGGTCGCGAGTTCCGGAAGCGCGAGCGCTGGTCGTTCCGCGGGACGACTAGCCGGTCGACTCAATGCGCCGCGGCCCGCGCTCGTCGAGACGGGGCCGGGTGCGACGCCGCGCGTCGTGAACCGCGAGCACGTCACGCTCGTCCGCGAGGAGTGGCGCGTCGTCGACCGCTGGTGGACGGACGAGCCCGTCGACCGGCACTACTTCGAGGTCGTCCTCGAGGGTGGACGGAATGTCTGTGTCTACCGCGACGCCGAGGCGCAGTGCTGGTTCACCCAGAACGCGTGAGCTCAGGCGTCGTAGACGTCGCGCTCCTCGAACCACGCCGTATCGGGCTCGATCCCCTGCTTTCGGAGATCTGCGAGCTCCCGGCGGTACTGGGCGAACCCGCCCGGCGTGTGCAGGTTGAGCATCCGCACGGGCGCGTCGCTCACGTTCCGGAACCAGTGGACGACGTCCGGCGGGGCGAGGACGTACGTGCCGGGCGTCCCGTGGACGACCTCGTCGCCGACGTGGAACTCGACCTCGCCCTCGAGGACGTAGAACGAGTCCGAGTGCCGCTTGTGGAAGTGGGGGTCGACGCCGCTTCCCGGATCGAACGTGATCTCGAGCAGCGAGAGCTCCGGCCGGTCCGCTTTGACGGGGATGCCCTCACCTGGAGCGTGGGCGATCGGCTCGTCCATTCAGATCGCCTGCTCGACGAGCCGCAGCCAGTCGTCGGAGTGCGTGGCCGGGACGAGGACCCACTCCTTCATCACGCGGCCCATCCCGGGGTCGAACGGCTGCGCACCGGCAGCGAGGGCAGCCTCGCGCTGCGCGACGTCGGTGAGCTTGACCGTGAGCCCGCCGTCCTTCCAGTGCCCCGCGACGACCTTGCCGTTCTCGCGCTTGAGGCACGGCATCCCGAACATCTTCGACTCGTGGAGCGGATACCGGGCGCTGACGTCGGCGACGAGCTCCTCCCAGGTCACGCCGCCAACCTACCCCAGGCGAGTCACGATGGGCGATCCCGCGTCGGATCCGTCCTCGGGCGGGTCGAACTGGTCGAAGTCCGTGTTCTTTCCCCGCATGTAGTCGGCGAATCCGAACGACGGCAGGTGGAAGTTGAAGCAGCGAGCCGAGGCCTCGCTGTCGTTGTCGAAGCCGTGGACGACGTTGGGAGGCATGACCAGGAACGTGCCTGCGGGAAGGGCACGGGAGCCGTCGCGGAAGTGGAACGTGAACTCCCCGTCGAGGACGAGGAACGCGTCGGCGTGCTCGCGGTGCACGTGTCGCTGCGCTCCACGCTCACCCACGCCGTAGTCGAACTCGGAGATCGTGAGCTGGTCGGTCTCGACGAGCACCGTGGCGCGGCGGCCCGGCCGATCGGTGATCGTGTCGCCCTCCTCGCCTCCCGCCCGTCGGAGGACGACGAGCGCGGGATCGGCCGAGACGGCATCCGCCGCAGGCCGCTGGTCGAATCCGGCCACGTCACCACGGACGTAGTCGCCGTACCCCGAGCCCGGGGTGTGGAGGGTGAGGTACCGCGCCTGCTCGTCGCCCGTCACCTCGACCGCGTGCACGACCTGGGGCGGGACGAACACCCACGTCTCCGGCTCCACTCGGTGCACGCGATCCTCGAGCTGGAGCGCGAGCTCCCCCTCCACGACGTACAGCGCCTCGCCGTGCCGGGCATGGACGTGGGGCGGCGCCTTTCCCCATCCGGGAGCGGCGCGCACCTCGACTGCGGCGAGCTGCTCGACGTCGACGAGAAGCGTGACGTCGAGCTTCGGGGTTCGGAGGATGACTTCGCCCTCTGCGATCACGTCCCCGCAGCCTAGATGGCGGGTTATGTCGAACTGCACGCGCACTCGGCATACTCGTTCCTGGACGGGGCGTCCCAGCCGGAGGAGCTCGCCGCCCGAGCGGGCGAGCTCGGATACGAGGCGCTCGCGCTCACCGACCACGACGGGGTCTACGGATCGCTCGAGTTCGCGCACGCGGCGAAGGCGTTCGGCGTGCGGCCGATCACGGGTGCAGAGCTGACGCTCGACGGCGGTGCGCACATCACGCTGCTCGTCGAATCGCGTCGTGGGTACGCGAACCTCTGCCGCCTGCTCACGACGGCGCATGCGGGGACGCGGCGCGCCGGCCGCGAGGAGCGCGAGCCGCTGCCGCCGTCCGTGCCGCTCGAGACCGTCGCTGAGGCGAACGACGGGCTCGTCTGCCTCTCCGGGTGCGCGCGGCGCGGTCTCGGGCTGCTGGATCCCAACGCCGCAGCGCGCTTGGCTGCCGCGTTCGGCCGTGAGCGCTTCTTCGTCGAGCTCCAGCGGCCGTTCGAGAGGGGAGACACGCGGCGCCTCGGCCTGCTCCGCGACCTCGCCGAGCACCTCGGCGTCCGGGCGATCGCGACCGGC
>DASTWH010000238.1:0-11393 GCA_035758735.1 Gaiellaceae bacterium | reverse complement strand
GCGGCCTTCGAGAAGCTCTCGTACACCCACCGACGCGAGTACGTGGAGTGGATCGAGGAGGCGAAGCGACCGGACACACGGGCACGCCGCATTGCCGGCACCCTCGAACGCGTCTGCGCGGGGAGCCACCTCTGATGCCGTTGCATGGCGCGCTGGCCGCCTCGATCACGCCGCTGAGCTCGCTCGGGGTGGAGCCCGATGACGACGCGTTCGGGCCGCTGTGTGACTTCTACGTGGACGCCGGTCTCGATGGTGTCCTCGCGCTCGGGACAGCAGGGGAGGGGATCCTGCTCGCCGTCGACGAGCGACGTCGCGTCGCGGACCTCTTCCTCGAAGCGGCGGACAACCGCCTCCAGGTCGCCGTCCACTGCGGCGCGCAGACGACCCGGGACACCGTCGCGCTGGCTGCGCACGCCGCCGAGGTGGGGGCGGATGCGGTCGTCGTCATCGGCCCGCCGTACTTCAAGCTCGACGAGCATGCCCAGTACGCGCACTTCTTCGCTGCTGCCTCCGCGTGTGCGCCGCTGCCGTTCTACGTCTACGAGTTCGCCGCGACGACCGGCTACGCGATCGCGCCGGCCGTGCTCGAGCGGCTGCGGGAGGACGCGTCGAACGTCGTCGGCCTCAAAGTCTCCGACACGCCGTTCGACGCGTTCGAGAAGTACCTGCTCCCTGGCTTCGACATCTTCGTCGGGCCTGAAGCGCTCATCGCGGACGGGATGGCGCGGGGTGCGATCGGCGCGGTGTCGGCGCTCGCTTCGGCGCTCCCGAGTGAGGTCGCCGCCGTCGTCGGCGCTCCGACGACCGAGGGCGCTGCGCGCCTCGGCGAGCTGCGGTCGTTCGTCGAGCGCTTCCCGCGACAGGCCGCCCTCAAGCGCCTGCTCGGACTTCAGGGCGTGCCGGTTCGCGAGGACGTGAGAGCTCCTCTGCGCTCGCTGACCGTCGAGGAGCGCGACGAGCTCGACGCGTGGGCGCAGACGGCTCTCGACTACTCGGCGTCGAACTCCTCGTAGACGTCGGGCTCCGACCCGATGAGGTCCTGAGCCCAGCCGATCGACTCGGGGAGCTCGTCCCCGTAGACGATGACGCCGAAGCGCTCGGTCGCCTCGTTCCGGATCCACGCACTCGGCGGGTCCAGCTCTGTTACGAAATCGCGCAGCTCGTCGATCGTCGCCTGCGATTCGGCGACGTTCCAGATGAAGAGCCGTATGACGGGCACGAACCGAGCCTACGAGACGCGAGAGCCGGCCGCGAGCCATTGCCCGCGACCGGCTCGAGGGTCTCGGTTCGATCAGCCGCTGTTCGTGAGATTCGCGACGCGGAGCGCAGTGATCTTGATGAAGTTCGCCTGCTTCTGCGTCGGTGCGGAACAGGAGAGGTTCACATTCCCCGCGGCGGTGAAGTTGTTGAGCACCATCAGCGACAACGTGGCGGGCTCGTCCGCGGCGACGTAGGTCAGCGACTCGTCGATGTTCGATCCCGCTTCGAGTCTGCACGTGACCGTCCCGGCGAGCAGTGACGTCGTGAGATAGGCCTTGCCCCAGATCACGTAGTTCCCGGGATCGGGGATCGCAAGCGCCGCGACGGTCGTCTGCGCCGAGGGCACGGCGACAGGCCCGTTCACGAAGCGTCCGAGCGCCACGCTCGGCGGCACGACACCAGGCGCGAGATCCGCTGCTGTGATGGAGCCGTCCTGGACCTTCTCGGTGGTGACCGCGTCGGTCGCGACCTTGTCAGCCGTCACCGCCCCTGCGGCGATCTTGGCCGAGCTGACGGCATTGCTGGCGATCTTGGCGGAGCCGACCGCGTTGGAGGCGATCTTGGCCGCGACAACCGCGTTCGAGGCGATCTTCGCCGCCGCGACCGCGTTGTTCTTGATCTTCGGCGTGGTCACGGCGTTGCTCTTCAGTTGTGCGGCCCCGACACTGTTCTTCGGCGGGGCTTGGGTGACGGCTGCGCCACCGACCCCTCCGAGGGCGAGAAGCAGTGCGAGAGAGGCGACCACCAGCGCGGGTGACGGCACGCGCGCGAACAGACGACTCATCACAACCTCCTTTGTTGACGGCGGGGGTGTTGGAGAGTCGGGGGTGCGGTTACCCGTTCCGCGCGGAACTAACCCGCGGCTCGGCAGTGTGCCTCAGAAGTGTCCGCGTGGCACAGCGCCTCCCGGGGCCTGCTGGCTCGACCTTGCCACGTGGATCATCGAGTGGGCCATTCGGCGCCTTGCTACCTACATGCGAAAGACGCCGAAGATCGTCTCCGGAACGGGCGCGTTCGCCGCAGCCGCGAGGCCGAGGGCGAGGACGCGGCGCGTGTCGAGCGGGTCGATGATGCCGTCGTCCCAGAGGCGCGCGGTCGAGTAGTAGGGGTTGCCCTCGGCCTCGTACGTCGCTCGGATCTCGTCCGGATCGGCGTCCCCGACGATCGTCAGCACAGTCGCCGCCTGCTCGCCGCCCATGACGGAGATCCGGGCATTCGGCCACATCCACAGCTGCCGGGGCTCGTATGCACGGCCGCACATCGCATAGTTGCCGGCTCCGAACGAGCCGCCCATCACGACCGTGAACTTCGGGACGTCCGCGCACGCGACCGCCATCACGAGCTTGGCTCCGTCGCGTGCGATCCCGCCCTCCTCGTACTCCTTCCCGACCATGAAGCCCGTGATGTTCTGGAGGAAGACGAGCGGCACGCGACGCTTGCAGGCGAGCTCGATGAAGTGCGCTCCCTTCTGGGACGACTCCGCGAAGAGCACACCCTGGTTCGCGAGGATCGCCACCGGGTAGCCCTCGATCCGCGCAAAGCCGCAGACGAGCGTCTCGCCGTACAGCTGCTTGAACTCGTGGAGCCGCGACCCGTCGACGATGCGGCCGATGACGGCGCGCGCGTCGAGCTCGTGGCGGAAGTCCTCGGGGACGAGCCCGTACAGCTCCGCCGGGTCGAGCAGGGGCTCCTCCGCGGGGGACAGCTCCCAGGGCGAGGGCGGAGGCGGGTCGAGGTTGCGGACGATCTCCCGCGCGATCGCCAGTGCGTGCTCGTCGGAGGTCGCGTAGTGGTCGGCGACACCCGAGCGGCGCGTGTGCACGTCTGCCCCTCCGAGCTCCTCCGCGGTCACCTCCTGCCCCGTCGCCGCCTTCACGAGCGGGGGCCCGCCGATGAAGATCGTCCCCGTGCCCTTGACGATCACGGTCTCGTCCGACATGGCGGGGACGTAGGCGCCGCCTGCTGTGCACGAGCCCATCACCACGGCGATCTGCGGAATCCCAAGGGCCGAGAGCCGGGCCTGGTTGAAGAAGATGCGCCCGAAGTGCTCGCGGTCCGGGAACACCTCCGCCTGGAGCGGGAGGAAGGCGCCGCCCGAGTCCACGAGATACAGGCAGGGAAGACGGTTCTGGCGCGCGACCTCCTGTGCGCGCAGGTGCTTCTTCACGGTCAGCGGGTAGTACGAGCCGCCCTTCACCGTCGCGTCGTTCGCGACGATCACGCACTGCCGGCCTTCGATCACGCCGACCCCGGTCACGATCCCCGCCGACGGGGCGTCCCCGTCGTAGAGATCCCAGGCGGCGAGCGCATTCAGCTCGAGGAAGGCCGTTCCGGGGTCGACGAGCAGGTCGATCCGCTCACGGGCGGTGAGCTTCCCGCGGGAACGGTGCCGTTCGACGGCCTTCTCACCGCCGCCCGCCGCGACGAGGGCACTGCGTTCCCGCACCTCGGCGACGAGCTCCTCCATGCGCTTGCGACGCCGGTCGAACGTCTCGTCGTGGACCGCTTCCGACGTGAGCACCGCCATCGGCGGCTGAGCCTACCGCTTGCTCGTCGAGGGTCGGCTGCGCGAGACTCAAGGCACCGTCGTCCGATCGGGAGAGGAGCGCGACATGTCCGACCAGGTGAAGTACGTCCTCGACGAGAGCCGGCTTCCGGAGGCCTGGTACAACATCGCGGCCGACCTGCCGGAGCCCCCTCCGCCCGTGCTCCATCCGGGCACCGGGCAGCCCGTCGGACCGGACGACCTCGCGCCGCTCTTTCCGATGGCGATCATCGGCCAGGAGGTCTCGACGGACCGGTTGATCACGATCCCCGAGGAGGTTCGTTCCGTCTATCGGCAGTGGCGTCCCACTCCGCTGTACCGCGCGCGCCGTCTCGAGCGCGCGCTCGAGACCCCGGCGCGCATCTACTACAAGTACGAGGGCGTCTCGCCGACGGGGTCGCACAAGCCGAACACGGCCGTAGCCCAGGCGTACTACAACAAGGCAGAGGGCGTGAAGCGCCTCACCACCGAGACCGGGGCGGGGCAGTGGGGCTCGGCGCTCGCCTTCGCGGGCGGGGTCTTCGGCCTCGAGGTCGACGTGTGGATGGTCAAGGTCTCGTACGACCAGAAGCCGTATCGCCGCGGTCTCATCGAGGCGTTCGGCGCCCGCGTCGTCGCGAGCCCGTCGGACGAGACGAACGCGGGCCGCGCGATCCTCGCCGAGCACCCCGACTCGACCGGGAGTCTCGGCATCGCGATCTCGGAGGCCGTCGAGGCCGCCGCGCCGCGCGACGACACGAAGTACTCACTCGGCTCGGTCCTCAACCACGTCCTCATGCACCAGACCGTGATCGGGGAAGAGGCGCAGATGCAGATGGACGAGGCCGAGGACTACCCGGACGTCGTCATCGGCTGCACCGGAGGCGGCTCGAACTTCTCGGGCCTCTCGTTCCCGTTCATCGGCAGGGCGCTGCGCGAGGAGGCGTCGATCCGCGTCGTTGCGGTCGAGCCCGCCGCGTGCCCGAGCCTCACGAAGGGCCTGTACGCGTTCGACTTCGGCGACACGGGGCATCTCACTCCGCTCGTGAAGATGCACACGCTCGGCTCGACGTTCGTCCCGCCTCCGTTCCACGCCGGCGGCCTTCGCTACCACGGGATGGCGCCGATGGTCAGCCATATGAAGGAGCTCGGCCTGATCGAGGCGCGCGCCTACACCCAGACGGAGGTGTTCGCCGCAGGCGTCGAGTTCGCTCGGATCGAGGGGATCATCCCCGCGCCCGAGGCAAACCACGCGGTCAAGGCGGCGATCGACGAAGCGGTTCGGTGCCGCGAGGAGGGGGTCTCCCAGGCGATCCTCTTCAACCTCTGCGGCCACGGCCACTTCGACATGCAGGCGTACATCGACTTCGCCGCGGGCAAGCTCGAGGATCAGGCGTACTCCGAGGAAGAGGTCGCGATGGCGCTCGCCGGCCTGCCGGCGGTGGCGTAGGTCAGGCGGCGCGCCGGTCGGACACGCGCAGCATTGCCGCGACGTCCCTCACGCCTGGGACCTCCGCGACCTTCTGGACGAGCGCGTCGGCGCGCTCGGTGCCCTCGACCGCACCCTGGAGCGAGACGACGCCGTCGTTGACCTCGACGTCGACCTCGTCGGGGTCGACACCCGCGGCCGGCAAGGCATCGCCGAGCACGCGATGCTCGATCGTCGCGTCGTCCACGGGTCCGGCTTGATCCTCGCGACGACGTCGTCGCGTGAGCGCGCGCTCGACGAAGAGTGCCGTGCCGAGTCCGAGAACGAAGGCCTTCGTCGAACGCATGTCCCTCCTAGGGTGCCGTACCACCTGTGAAGCTCGTGTGAGCGTACCTCCGGCCTCGGCTGCTCCAACCGAGGAAGTCCCTGCATCGGGGCGAATTCCCCGTCATGGCGTCCCCCGAGGTGCGCGTCGTCGCCGTTCGTCCGCGGACGATCTTCCTCGTCCTGGGCATCGCCGTGCTCGTCGGGCTCGCCCTTGTTCTCGTGCTCCTCGCGTGGCACGTGCTCACCTGGATCCTGATCGCGGCCCTCCTGGCGGCAGCCCTGAACCCGGCGGTCGAGGCGTTCGAGCGTCGCGGGCTCCGTCGGGGCTATGCGGCGTCGATCGTCTTCGCGATCGCGCTCCTCGTGCTCACGGGCATCGGCTTCCTCGTGATTCCGCCGCTCGTGTCGCAGGTGAGCGACTTCGTGAACGCCGTGCCCGACTTCATCGACGACATCACCGCCGGTCGCGGGCCGCTCGGGTGGCTGCAGGACGACTACCAGATCGTCGACCGAATACGTGCGGCGATCGAGAAGCAGGGCGTCGGCGGTGTGCTCGGGTTCAGCGAGCCCGTGCTCGACATCGTTCGCAGCGTCGTGACCGCCGTCGTCGGGACGATCACCGTGATCTTCCTCACGTTCTTCATGCTGCTCGAAGGACCGCGCACGCTGAAGCAGGTCCTCGGCCTGCTCCCCGAAACTGCGCGTCCCCGCTACGAGCGCGTCGGGCAGGACATCTACCGGACGATTTCGGGCTACGTCACCGGCAACCTCCTCATCAGTCTTGCCGCCGGTGTCCTCGCGACGACCGTGCTCTTCGCGGTCGGAAGCGAGTTCGCGGTCGCCCTCGGGCTGCTCGTCGCCATCCTCGACCTGATTCCCCTGGCGGGCGCGACCCTCGCCGCGATCCTGGTCTCGACCGTCATCCTGCTCGAGACGAACTGGGTGCGGTGCGTCATCGTGATCGCCTTCTTCATCGCGTACCAGCAATTCGAGAACCACGTCCTGCAGCCGCTCGTCTACGGGAGGACGGTGCAGCTCTCGCCCCTTGCGGTTCTGTGCGCCGTGCTCGTCGGCGCGCAGCTCGCGGGCATCCTCGGTGCGCTCCTCGCCATACCGGTCGCCGGTTCGCTGCTCGCGATCGGGCGGGAGATCCTGCAGGACCGGCAGGAGACGGCGGCCGAGCCGACGAGTACGTAGAACCCTTCGTCGTGACCCTCGGTCGAGGGATACCCAGAAGGGGGGTGCTCGCCTAACGTCAAGAGGGTGACGAGCATCTCCGTGGTCGTTCTCGATTCTCGAATCGCCCCTCGCGATCAGGCGACGTGGGCGTTCACCGAGGAAGACGACGCGATGGCCATGGCCGGGTTCCTGAACGCGCGAATGGGTGGGGGCGACGAGATCGCCTGGGTCGAAATCGTGCCGCTGGCCCGCAAGCTGAACAAGAAGGCGCTCCGCTATCTGGACAACTGGGCGCTTCTCGCGGACGACATCCGCCGAGAGGACGAGCTGGGCGACCACTGAAGGTCGGGGGACGGGGAGGACGCCGATCAGACCGTGTGCGGCGCGGTCTGACGGCGGCCGACTTGCGCCGCGGCTCGTTCTCCACATGAGCACACGATGTCGTGATACAAGTCACGAACTGACACCTCGTCAGGGACCTCGCTGCACTCCGGTCGAGCGAGAGACCTGAGAGGGGGCAGGCGGCTCTCCACGGGTGGGGCGGAGGGCGAGGGGACTCTCTGGCGAGTTTCAGCCATCCGCTCCCACCGTGGGGAATCCGCGCCGCGACGTGGCGCGACGTCACCGGGTTCGGGAGCGCGTGCCTGCGGGTATCGAGCGGTGGGGAAAGGGCTTGGGCGGTGGGTGGCCTGTCGCCCTTTCCCCACACTGCTGAGTCTGATCGTTGAGCGGCCCGATAGGACCACCACGATCGATTCCCCGTTGCGACGACGACGGATTTGAGGAGCCGGCTCGAGGCGGGCGAGCGCAAGGTCGAGCACCGCCCGCCCCGGAATGCATCGCCTCTAGCGGTTGTTCGACGTACCCATGTGGTTGTCGAAGATGCCGAACCTCTGTGCCTCGGTTGGGTCGAGCAAGTCTCCCCAGAAGAGCGCCCAATGCGACTTCGGGTTGAGTTCACTTCCCCAAGCCTCGACGACACACACGAGTCCGTCTTCGTTCTTGTCCTGAGCGGTGATGCCTGCGGTTCGATCGGCGACGACTTGAGCCTTTGTCGTTCCGACGAACGCGTACCACTCGTCGGTGATCTGGGCGATCGTCCGTTGGACAGCTCCGTCCACCGTCATCAACTCTGCATCCCGCACGCCCGGGTTGCCTCCTGGGTTCCCCCAAGTCGGGCACTCGGTGCCTGTTGCCGAACCAGTAGTCGGAACGGCGAAGAACACCGCAAGCACTCCCAAGACTGCACCGAGCAGCAGCTTCCGTGGCCGCATGTTCATCGAGCCCTCCCCCGGTCGATTTCGATCTTCCCCATGGCCGCCCTTCGAACGCAACGTAACGGGTAGGCCCGATCATGTTCAAGGTCCGGCTGGCTGAGGATGCAGCTCGCGGGTCCCGAACCCGCGACTCGAGGGCTGGTGCAGCTCGTCCATCTCTCCTCATGAGCCATACGCAGCGAATGCCTGATTGTGGCTCAGGCTCTAGCAGGGGCGACAGGGATCGAACCTGCGACCTCTGGTTTTGGAGACCATGCCGGCGGTCTTGACACGCGACGACGGGCGACGATGATCGGACTCAACCATGCGGGTTTGCTGACGTAGACGGCCAGCGGACCCGCATGGCTTTCTAGGGTCGTTCCGAGAGGTTTGTGGCATGTGTGTGGCACGGCCTAGGCGTCTCCGCAGATGCTCATGAGATTTGCGTCAGGGTTAACCTGAATCGAATAAACTTGCAGAATGTCCAACGTGATTCGACTCAAGAAGGAGCGCCCGACGACGGTGACCATCCTCGTCGACCAGGAGCTCCGCGACCGGCTCGAGCGCTCGGCGGCCGCACACGAGCGCTCCCTCGGCGGCGAGGTTCGGGCGCTGCTGCGCCGGTACCTGAGCGAAGCAGACGAGGAGGAAACATGAGCACGTACTACGCCGATTACCCGACCGGCCGCGAGGTCGTGGCCGAACCGCAGGAGTACCCGTTCTACGCGCAGCATCCGACGGCCACGGCCCGCTTCCTCGCATACGCCGAGGAGCGCTTCGAGTACCGCGACCCGAGCGAGCTCGACCTCACGAGCCACCGCAAGATCCGCGATCTGGCCCGTGGCGGCTACTACCGCCCGTACGGCATGGCGGAGATCACAGGAGCCGAAGCTGCGGGCGTCACCGCCTTCACCGTCGCCGCCGGACAGCTCATCTTGCTGATGACGCCGGGCGCTGAGAAGGTCGAGAGCGAGTACCTCGGCACGATGGAGGGGCGCGAGGCTCGTCCGGGCGAGCCGCTGGGCACGATGACTGCGTGGCTGATGCAACAGGCTGGGCGCTGGGGGCGGGGGCTATGAAGAAGAAGGGCGCATTCGCGGCGTACGCGGAGAGCTGGCGGGTGATCTATGAGACGCTCGGGCCGGAGGTCGCGGGGCCCCGACCGGTCTTGGCGAAGAGGCCCCGCGCGGTCGGGGCAGACAGTTGGTTGAGGCACATGCCGCCCGCAGCGCCGCTGTTCACGGGGCCTGCCCCGGAACGGGCTGAGCACCGCGAGGCGAGGCAGCGGGCAGCTCGCGTCGACAGGCTCCTGAAGAAGCACGGCATCGGCAAGCGGACGGGGCCAATCGGGTGGCGTATCTGAGGCGTTGAAAGGACGTGGCGTGGGCACTGAAGACCTCCTTAGGCCTGGGGCGCGAGGCCTCCTAGACTCGCGTGCCGTCGCCTTCCTCGCGGGCCTGCGCCGCTTAGAGTCGTGTTCCTGTGACCGAGCATGAGTTCTTTGACCGCCTTGCTGAACTCGCGGTCCGCGTCGGGGTCAATCTTCAGCCGGAGCAGGAGCTCGTGGTGGCAGGGGACGTCGAGCACGCACCGCTCGTGCGTGCCCTGATGGAGGCAGGGTGGCGCGCTGGAGCCGCAGATGTACAGGCGCTCTACCGCGAGCCGTACGACCAGCTTTTCCTCGGCCGCTATGCGACCGACTATCGACTCGAGCGATCATCCTTTGCCGGCTTGGCGATGGTCGATCACCTTGCGAGCGGGCAGATGGCCTACATCGCCACCGATGTCGGAGGCGAGTCTGATCTCTACGCGGACGTCAGCCCGGAGCGGTTGGCTCGGATCACTCGTGTCGAGTACTGGCGACGCCGCAGCGAATTGGGGACTCGGGGAGTCGCTTGGACGGGCATACCTTTTCCGACGGAGGCGTGGGCGTCGCGAGTGTTCGGGGAGCCCGATCTCGAACGTCTCCGCGACGCCATCGCACATGCGACCCGGCTTGACGAACCCGACCCCGTCGGCTCGTGGAAGGAGCACGTCGCCGAGCTCAACGCTCGCGCGGACTGGCTTACGGCTCGCGCCTACGACGGTCTCCGCTTTCGAGGGCCGGGCACGGATCTCTTCGTCGGGTTGCTCCCCCGGGCGCGGTGGGGGAGCGCTGAGATGGAAACGTCGTGGGGTCAGAGATACGTGGCGAACATCCCGACGGAAGAGATCGCAACAACGCCCGACTGCTGGCGAACGAGTGGCGAAGTAACGATCACTGTTCCTTTTGCCGAGGTCGGCGCGTATGTCGCCGACGCCTCGTTCCAGTTCGAGGAGGGGCACGTCGTCCACGCATCAGCCGCGCAGGGTCAGGAGTGGCTCACGCAAATGCTCGCTACCGACGAAGGTGCGTCCCTGCTCGGGGAAGTGGCACTCGTCCCCGCAGGAAATCGATTGAGCGAGCTCGGACTTACCTACTTCCACCTGCTCTTGGACGAAAACGTTGCGTCCCACATCGCGTTCGGACAGAGCTATGCGGACACCGTTCCGGGGAGCGACGGGCTCACGCCTACCGAACAGCAGGCCGCGGGCATGTCGAACTCGTCAGTCCACTACGACTTCATGATCGGCGGGCCTGAGGTTGATGTGTTCGGAGTGACGGAGGACGGCCGCGAGGAGCCGCTTATGGTTGGCGGCAGCTGGCACTCGCCCTCGTAGTTGGACGTCAGACCCGAGCGCAACGAGCGGGTCAATAGATCGGCGTTTTTTGGACTGGCAACGGCTTGGTAACCCACACTCCGCCGCTTCTCCCCCCGATTTCGGAGGATTGATGGGAGGCACGCCTTGCCCGAAGAAACGGCGTCGTCTAGTGCTGCGCTAGTCCTGCCGCCTCTTGTCTATGTCGGCGTTTCCGAAGATGTCGCCACCCATGCTTCTTCGATACAGCGCCGTGAGAATCCAGGTCAGGACGGCGATGGCGAACAGCACAGCAACCACGCCGTTCCATCGTGCAAGGACTAGGAAGATGGGCACCGCGACGACCCCCACGACCAGGTGCCGCTTCATCCGATGATCGTACAACCGCGTGTCGCAGCGGATTGCGGTCGACGGCGAAGTCCCCCGTGATGGAGAGCCCTGAGCAGCGACGAAAGCGGCTGGTACGGAACGCTCGTCAACGCACGATGTATGGCCCGACCCACCGTCGCCGGCGAGTGCAGTTCGCACGTCGCATCGAGCGAGGCGAGGACATCGTCTGTTCGCGTTGCGGTTTGCCCATCGGCCCCGACCAGGACTGGGACTTGGGCCGCGATGACTGGAACCCTCGCATCGAACGGCCAGAGCACCGCTGGTGCAATCGCGCCGCCGGGAACAGGCTGGTGACCTCACGGGAGTGGTGAGCGTGACTCGAGAGCCACGGCGACTCTCGGGACGGAGC
>DASTWH010000211.1:0-2791 GCA_035758735.1 Gaiellaceae bacterium | reverse complement strand
GTCGGGAACGGCGAGCTCGGGCTCGCGTTCGTGGGAACCGACGAGATGCGCGCGCTGAAGCGAGACCACCTCGGGATCGACGAGGCGACCGACGTCCTCTCGTTCCCGATCGACGGACTCGACGAGCTGCCCGACGGCGAGCCGCGTGCCCTCGGGGACGTCGTGCTCTGCCCCGAGCTCGTGGGCGACGAGTGGCGGTGGCCGCTCGTGCACGGGTTGCTGCACCTCCTCGGCCACGAGCACGGGACGGCGATGGAGGCGCGGGAGCGCGCCCATCTCTCGTGATCACGCCGCGTCGCGCGCCCTCGATCATCGAGAGCTTCAACTTCGCGATCGAGGGGATCATCCACGTGCTCCGCACGCAGCGGAACATGCGGATCCACTTCGGGATCGCGGTGCTCGTGCTCGTGCTCGCGCTCGCGACGGACGTCTCGCGGCTCGAGCTGATCGCGCTGCTCCTCGCGATCGCGTTCGTGCTGATCGCCGAGATGATCAACACCGCGATCGAGGCGGCCGTCGACGTCGCCTCGACCTCGTTCGACCCGATGGCGAAGCTCGCGAAGGACATCGGCGCCGGCGCCGTCCTGATCGCGGCGATCAACGCCCTCGCGGTCGGCTACCTCGTCTTCTCCGGGCAGGTCGCCGAGGAGAGCTCCCGCCTGCTCGACCGGGTCGCGGACGCTCCGGCGAAGGTGACCCTGATCGCGCTCGTGCTGACGATCGCCGTCGTGATCGCCCTGAAGGCGCTCTCGGGGCGCGGCACGCCGCTACGCGGCGGCTGGCCGTCGGGGCATGCGGCCGTCGCGTTCGCGGGCTGGATGGCGGTGACGCTGATCCTCGACGACACCGACCAGCGCTTCCTCGTGTCCTCCCTGGCGCTCATCATGGCCTTGCTCGTGGCGCAGACACGCATCGAGGCGGGCGTCCACACGACGCTCGAGGTCGCGGCCGGCGGCGCGCTCGGCGCGCTCGTCACGCTCGCCGTCTTCCAGGGGTTCTCGGCGTGACGGATGCCGAGCTCCTCGCCGCGGCGGACGCGATCGCCTCGCGGGCGTACGCCCCGTACTCGAACTTCCACGTCGGCTGCGCCGTCCTCTGCCGGGACGGGCGGGTGATCGAGGGCGTCAACGTCGAGAACGGCGCGTACCCGCTCGGCATCTGCGCGGAGCGGACGACGTTCTCGCGGGCGATCGTCGAGGGCTACCACCCGGGCGACTTCGTCGTCGCGGCGATCACCGCGTCGCCGTGCGGCGGGTGCCGCCAGTGGCTCGCCGAGATGAAGGTCGAGCGCGTCCTCTTCCGGAACGGCGGCAGGGTCGTCGAGATGACGGTCGACGAGCTCCTCCCGGAGCAGTTCGAGCTGTGACGCGCGCAGCTGCCCGCCCGTCGCGGCGGGCGCTCGGATGTGGGGCGATCGTCACGCTCTCGGCACGGGTCGGTCACGGACACGGCACGGGTTTCGACGTACGCTCGTGGCGTGGGGAGGAGGTCGGTGGCCCAGGTCAGAGGCCTGGGCGGGACACGGCCGAACACGCCAGCGGAGCGCACGCGTGAAAGCCGGTCTGGTGGCCGTCGCGGGGCGGCCGAACGTCGGCAAGTCAACGCTCGTGAACGCCCTGACGGGCGAGAAGATCGCGATCACCTCGACGGTCCCGAACACGACGCGCCGCCGGATCTTCGGCGTCGCGAACGGCGACGACTGGCAGCTCGTGCTCGTCGACCTGCCGGGCTTCCAGCGTCCGATGGATCCGCTCACAGAGCGGATGCAGGAGACGGTGGACGGCTCGTTCGAGGACGTCGACGCGGTGCTCTTCGTCCTCTCGGCCCGCGACCGGATCGGCGCGGGCGACAAGTTCGTCGCGCGGCGGGTCTTCTCGCTCGGCGTTCCTGTCGTGATCGCGCTGAACAAGATCGACCGGCTGAAGCACGGCCACGTCGCGTCGCAGATGAAGGTCGCCGCCGGGCTCGGCGACTTCCACGCGCTCCATCCCGTCAGCGCCAAGGTGCGCGACGGCATCGACGAGCTGCGCGGCGACCTCGTGCACCTCCTGCCCGAAGGCCCGGCGCTCTTCCCCCGCGAGCAGACGACGGATCAGACGCTCGACGAGCGCGTCGCGGAGGTGATCCGCGAGAAAGCCCTCCACCTCACGAAGGACGAGGTGCCGCACGCCCTGACGGTCGAGATCGACGAGCGCGACGAGCGCTCCGTGCGCGCGTTCGTCCTCGTCGAGACCGAGTCGCAGAAGGGCATCCTCGTCGGCAAGCGGGGCGCGATGATCCGTGAGATCGGCACCCGCGCGCGGCCCGAGGTCGAGGCGCTCGTCGGCGGCAAGGTGTTCCTGGAGCTCGTCGTCAAGGTGCGGCCGCGGTGGCGTCGCGATCGCCGGACGCTCGAGCGGCTCGGCCTCTGACGGCCCGCCCCGCTCAGCGAAGCTGCTGCCGGTCGGGCGCGATCCGGAGGATCACGCGCTCCGAGCCGATGTTCGACTCGTCGTAGTCGCGGTTCCGGTACTTCCGCGAGAGCGCGTCGATGTGGCGTCGCGCCTCGGGCCCGGTGACGGTCTCGACCACGCGGCCGCGCACCTCCGCGAACCGGTACGGGTCGTCGCGCTTCCAGATCGTGACCGTCACACGGGGGTCGCGCTCCACGGCTCGGAACTTGGCGCGATGCAACTCGGTGTTGATCAGCACGTGGTCGTCGTCCGCGTCCACCCACATGACGTGGGTCATTGCCGCGCCCGACCGGAGGAGCACCGTGAACGCCGCGAAGTTGGGCTCCCGGGCGAGGTCG
>DASTWH010000251.1:0-3347 GCA_035758735.1 Gaiellaceae bacterium | reverse complement strand
CGCGAGCGGTTGAGCTCGATCACCTTGCAGCGGAGCTCCTTGCCGAGGAACTCGTCGAGGTCCTGCACGCGGCGGATGTCGACGAGCGACGCCGGCAGGAACCCGCGGACGCCGAGGTCGAGGATCAGGCCGCCCTTGACGACCTCGATCACCTTGCCGTTGACGGGGTCGCCGCTCTCGGCCGCGGCCTCGATCGCCTTCCAGGCGAGCTCGAACCGCGCGCGCTTCTTCGAGAGCAGGAGGCGCCCCTCGGCGTCCTCCTTCGTCATCACGAGCGCGTCGATCTCGTCCCCGACCGACACCTCGTCGGCGGGGTTCACGTTGCGCCGGATCGACAGCTCGGCGACGGGGATGACGCCCTCCGACTTGTAGCCGATGTCGACGAGCACCTCGTCCTTGTCGACGCGCACGACGGTGCCGTGGACGACCTCTCCCTCGTTGATCGTCGGGAAGGTGCCCTCGTAGTCGGGGATCAGCTCCCCGTCGGGGCCTGTCGTCCAGACGCCGTCCTCTGCCTGCGTCGGGGTTTCGAGTGCGTTGTTGCTCATCGGAGCGCTGGAGTATAGCGGGGGATCCGCGACGCGAATCCCCCGCTATTCGAGGCGGCGCAACGCCGCCCGCTCCAGTGCTAGCCGAGCTTGGTGATGCGGTTCTGCGGGCCTGGCGCGACGGGTGAGTTCGTCTGGAAGTACCGGACGAGCGCGTCCAGGTCGATCTCGCCGCCGAGCGGCTGCGTGCACTCGCCGAAGACGGTGAACCCGTCCCCGCCGGGGGCGAGGAAGCTGTTCATCGTCACCCGGTAGCTCGCCGCGGGGTCGATCGCCACGCCGTTCAGCATCAGGTTGCTGACCCGGCTGCCGGTCGCCAGTGTCGAGTTGTACGAGTAGCTGAAGCCGTTCGAGATCTGCAGGAGCCCGATCCGGCTCGCACCCGTCGCCGTGAACTGCTGCTCGAGCACGGCCTTGATCTGGGCGCCCGTGCAGGTCTTGACCACGAGCGAGTTCCCGAACGGCTGCACGGTGAAGAGCTCGCCGTAGGTCACCTGGCCGGGAGCCTCGCCGCCGGGCGAGTTGGCGAAGAACACGCCGCCCCGGATCCCACCCGCGTTCATGAACGCGATCTGCGACCCGCCGAAGTCCGTCGGCGCCGTCGCCGCGAGCTGCGCGTCGGCGATCACGTCGCCGATCGAGATCTCCCCGTCGGCGTCCGTGCCGCTCGGGACGTCGCGCTGCGAGGGGATGTTCGCCGTGACCGAGCCGACGATCTGGTTCGCGATCGGCGCGGAGGCGGTTCGGTACCGGTCGACGATCGCCGTCAGGGCCGCGTCCTTCGCGACGTCCTGCGTGACGATCACGTTGTCGGCGGTGGCCGACTTCACGTCCTTGGTCTGATGGTCGATCACGAGGTCGATGTCGGTGACGACGCGCCCGAACGACGAGGCGCTCGTGACGAGCTTCCCGCCGATCGTGCAGATGTACGGGGCGTGCGTGTGCGCGCTGACGACGACGTCGACCTGCGGGTCGAGGCCGTTCGCGATCGCGGTGATCTCCGGCCCGCCGAAGTTGACGCACTTGTCGACGTCCGTGTAGGCGTCCGGATTCGCGGGGGCCGGGAAGACCGGGATCGCCGGCGGGTTCTGGAACCCTCCCTGGTGGAGCAGGATCACGAACGCGCGCACGCCGTTCTCGTTGCGGAGCTTCCGCACGAGCGCGTTGGTCGTCTCGACCTCGTCCCGGAAGTCGAGGCCGGCGACGCCGGTCGGGGTGACGACGTCGGGCGTCCCCTCGAGCGTGAGGCCGATGAACGCGATCTTCGCGTTGTCGATCTTCCGGATCTCGTACGCGGGCAGGACCGTCTCGTTCGTCCCCTTGCGGAACACGTTGGCCGCGAGGTAGAGGAAGTCGGCGCCCGGGAACCGGTCGACCCGGCAGGTGTCGGCGGTGGTGCAGCCGCCGTTCTGCATGCGGAGGAGCTCGTCGATCCCCTCGTCGAACTCGTGGTTGCCGACGCCCGAGACGTCGAGGCCGATCGCATTGAGCGCGAGGATCGCCGGCTCGTCGTGGAAGAGCCCCGAGATCAGGGGGCTCGCGCCGATGAGGTCGCCGGCGCCCACGGTGATCGTGTTCGAGTTCTGCTCGCGCAGGTTCTTGATGTGCGTGGCGAGGTACTCGACGCCGCCCGCGGGCACGGTCTTGGCCGCCCAGCCCGTCTGCACGCCGGACGAGTTGTTGACCGGGTTGCAGCACCCGACCTGGATCGTCCCGGGCGTCGTCGGCTCGAGATGGCCGTGGAAGTCGTTGATCGCGAGCAGCTGGACCTTGGTGTCGTTGTCCTTCGGGCCTTTGGCCTTCGGGTTGTCCGCCGCGAGCGCCTGCGCGGCGCCGAGCGCGAGCACGAGCCCGAGCGCGGCGATGACGGCGATGAGTCGTCTCATGTACGTGGTCTCCCCTTTCGATTCCCCTGAAGGACCGGGAGTGCCCGGAACGGCAGGATCCTAATCAGGCCCCACAGGACGCGGGAGGCCGACGCGGCACTTCTTCACCGGACGGCGGCTAGTCCTTCGCGTCGGCCCAGGTGTCCCCGACGCCGACCTCGACGGCGAGCGCCGGGTCGAGCGGGTAGGCGCCGACCATCTCCTCGCGCACGAGCTCGCGGACGGCGCTCGTCTCGACCTCCGGCACCTCGAGGAGGAGCTCGTCGTGCACCTGGAGCACGAGGCGCGAGCTGCGCCCCTCCCGGCGCAGGCGCTCGTGGATCCGCACCATCGCGACCTTGATCACGTCCGCCGCCGTGCCCTGCATCACGGTGTTGACCGCGAGGCGCTCGCCGAGCGAGCGCGTCGCGCGGTTGGCGGCGCGGAGCTCGGGGATCGCGCGGCGGCGGCCGAGCAGCGTCGTCACGTAGCCCTGGTCGGTGGCGTCGGCGATCGTGCGCGCGATCAGCTCACGCACGCGCGGCAGGCGCTCGAGGTAGGCGTCGATCAGGTCCTGCGCCTCGTCGCGCGGGATCCCGAGGTTCTCCGAGAGCCCGTAGGACGAGATCCCGTAGATGATCCCGAAGTTGACCATCTTCGCCGTCTCGCGGTGGTTGCGGGCGAGCTCCGCCTGAGGCACGCCGAAGACCTGCGAGGCCGTGGCGGCGTGGATGTCCTCGTTCCGCGCGAACGCCTCGCGGAGGACCGGCTCGCCCGAGACGTGAGCGAGGATGCGCAGCTCGACCTGGCTGTAGTCGGCCGAGAGGAGCCGCGTGCCCTCGGCGGCCACGAACGCCGAGCGGATCCGCCGCCCGAGGTCGGTGCGGACGGGGATCGACTGGAGGTTCGGGCTCGTCGTCGAGAGCCGCCCGGT
>DASTWH010000099.1:0-10287 GCA_035758735.1 Gaiellaceae bacterium | reverse complement strand
GTCGGGACAGGGTCTGCGCACGCGGCGTTGACGATCGGGTCCCGCGCACTGGGAGCGTCCGAACCGCGTCAGGTCCGGAAGGAAGCAGCGCTAAGGACTCCCTCTCAGGTGCCGCGGCTCCGCCCGATCCGAGCAGGCGACGCGGGTACCTCCGGTGAGGCCGATCTCGACGACGGAGCGCGTGGCCGAGCCTTTGATTGAATCCGTCTGAGTGACGGCGCTCTACCGGAAGTACCGCCCGCAGGGCTTCGACGAAGTGGTCGGGCAGGAGGCGGTCGTCCGGACACTCCAGAACGCGATCGAGCACGACCAGGTTCGGCAGGCGTACCTCTTCGCCGGCCCACGCGGCACCGGCAAGACGTCGATGGCACGCATCCTCGCGAAGGCGTTGAACTGCGCGGAGACGCCAGGCCCGTCGCCGGAACCGGACAAGACCTGCCCCGTCTGTCTTGCGATCGCGAACGGGACGTCGCTCGACGTCGTCGAGATGGATGCGGCATCCCAGCGCGGCATCGACGACGTCCGCGAGATCAGAGAGCGGGTCGTCCTCCAGCCCGTCGAGGGTCGCTTCAAGATCTACATCCTCGACGAGGCGCACCAGCTCACCGACGCCGCGTGGCAGGCGCTGCTGAAGCTCATCGAGGAGCCTCCGCCCCACCTCGTCTTCGTCTTCTGCACGACCGAGCTGCAGAAGGTGCTCGCGACCGTGCGCTCGCGCTGTCAGACCTTCGTCTTCCAGCGGCCCCGCCTGCCCGACGTCGTGACGCTCCTGCGCCGGGTCGCGGAGGGCGAGGGCATCCAGGCGCAGGAGTCGGCGCTCTCGCTCATCGCGCGCTCGGCGCGCGGATCCTTCCGCGATGCCGTCTCGACGCTCGACCAGCTCGCGGCCGCGACGAACAACTCGATCGACGCGCAGTCGGTGCTCCAGCTCGTGGGCGCGGTCGACGAGGAGTCGCTCCTACGCCTCTGCGACACGGTCGTCGACCACGACACCGCCGGGGCGCTGCTCCTCCTCGAGCAGCTCGCGGAGCAGGGGCAGGATCTCGGCCGGGTCGTCGTCGACCTTCTCGAGCACCTGAGGCACCTCCTCCTCGTCCAGCACATGGGTCATGTCCCGGAGTCGCTCCCGGTCACCGAGGAGGTGAAGGAGCGCCTCCGCGAGCAGGCGAACCAGCTGCCGGAGCCGACGGTGCTGCGGCTCATCGACCTTCTCGCGGTCGCGGTCGACGACATCCGCCAGGGCGCCGACCCGCGGCTCCCGCTCGAGCTCGCGCTCGTGAAGGTGACCCGCCCTGCCGCCGACCTCTCGCGCGAGTCGCTCGCGCATCGCGTCGAGCTCCTCGAGTCGCGCGCGCCGAACGTCGCGCCCCAGACGAGCGCCGCACCGCCGGCGCCTCGTCCGGTTCAGGCGGTCGCGACCGAGTCGGTGCCCGAAGTGCCTGCGGCGGGCGACACCCCGGCGGCTCCCCCGGTGGAGCTCGAGCAGGTCTCGGAGGCGTGGGACCGGAGCATCCTCGACGCGGTTCGGGAGCGCTCGATCCCCGTCGCGAGCCTTCTGACGGAGGCGACGCCGACCGAGCTCGCCGACGACACCCTGACCCTCGAGTTCCCGGCCGGCGCGGACTTCCATCGCCGCCAGGTCGCCGAGCCGGAGAACATCGGCCTGCTCAGGGACGCGCTCTACGAGGTGACCGGACGGAAGCTCACGGTCGTGCTCGAGTCGGGCGACGCCGAGCACATCGAAGAAGTCGACGACACGGAGCCGATGGGCGAGGACAGGTTCATCGCAGCACTGAAGGGGGAATTCGACGCCGAAGAGGTGGAGGAGCCAGCCGAATGAAGTTCGACATGAACAAGATGCTCCAGGAAGCGCAGCGCATGCAGGAGGAACTCGCCAAGGCGCAGGAGGAAGCGGCGACCGAGGTCGTCGAGGCCTCCGCCGGCGGGGGCATGGTGACGGTGAAGGCGAACGGCGCTGGCGAGATCGTCTCGATCGCGATCGATCCGAAGGCGATCGACCCGGACGACCCCGAGCTGCTCTCGGATCTCGTGCTCGCGGCCGTGAACGAGGCGCTCCGCTCCTCGCGCGCGCTCATGGAGTCGAAGATGTCGGGGCTGATGCCGGGCGGGCTTGGAGATCTCGGCGGCTTGCTGCCCGGCAGCTGACGGCCGGAATTCCCAGACACTGCGCCAGCCCTCCTCGTCGGCTGCTCGCAACGGCCTCCAACCGCCCGTGCAGGACCGGGCCAGCACTGTCGAATGTCCTGACGATGCCTACGCTCTGAAGGTGCCTACGCTCTGAGGAGTCTCGGGAGTCTCGGCAGTCCACACCTCGGGTTCAAAGACCATGCCAGACAGACGCGCGCAACAGCTCATGTCGAACCTCCGCGAGATGGAGCGCAGCCGGGAGGCCTATTGGCACAGCCACGGAGGGACGTCTCCCACCAAGCTTCGCTGGCGCGCGCTCACCGTCAGGCACGCGTTTCATCTGATGCCCGGAGATTCGATCCTCGAGCTCGGGGCAGGCAGCGGCCTCTGGACCGCCCATCTGACCGACGTCCTCCGGGGTGAAAACCCCATCACGGCGGCGGTGCTGAACGACGATCTTGCTGACTTGGCTTCGTCGAAAGGCCTGCAAAACGTCACCGTCACACGCCTCGACAACCTGTCGAAGGATCTCGCACCCGAGAGTTTCGACTACATCGTCGGGACGGCCATCCTGTGCCACGACGAGTACGGAGACAACCTGCGGGCGCTCCATCGGCTCCTCAAGCCGGGCGGCCAGATCCTGTTCTTCGAGGCGAACTTCTGGAACCCACAGGTCCTCGTGAAGTCGCTCGTTCCATTCGTGGGCCGGCTAGCCGGCAACGCGCCGAGCCAGATCGGGATGCGCAAGTACCGGCTGCTCCAGGAGACCTCGCGTCAGGGCTTCACGAACGTCGAAATCATCCCATACGACATCGTCCATGCCCGAACGCCTCCGAGGTTGATCCCGGCCATCCAGGCCGCCGCATACCTGCTGGAGCGACTTCCCGCGGTGCGTGAACTGTGCGGAACGCTCTACATCTGGGCACGGAAGCCGGGCACCGCGACACGCGGACCTCACAGAAGCCTCGCCCGCCACCCCGAGCTCTTCGGCTCGACGTCGGTCGTGGTCCCATGTCGCAACGAGGCCGACACGATCCCAGATCTCGTTGCAGCGCTGTGCGGGACGTACGGCGAGTACATCCACGAGATCATTCTCGTCGATGATTCCAGCGACGACGACACCACGGCCGTGGCCGAGGGACTCGCCCGTCAGGATCCACGCGTCAAAGTCCTCACCCGCCAGCCTCCCCCTGGAGTCGGGAGGGCCCTTCGAGACGGGTACGCCGCCGCGACCGGGCGCTACGTCCTCTCGATGGATTGCGACTTCGTGGCGATCGTTCCCGAGTTGCGCGACCTGTTCGACGTGATTGCCTCCGGCAAGGATGGTGCGATCGGGAGCCGTTTCTCGCACGATTCCATCCTCGTCAACTATCCACTCGGGAAGATCCTGGCGAATCGCGGGTTCCACGTCCTCCTGCGTCTCGCGACGCGCCTCCCGGTCCACGACATCTCGAACAATCTCAAGCTCTACCGGCGGCCCATCCTCGACGATCTCGAGATCGTCGAGGATGGATTCGCCGCGAATGCGGAGGTCGGAGTTGCCCCGTATCTCGACGGCTACGACGTGGACGAAATTCCGATCTCGTGGGTCGAGCGCACGCCCGAGATGGGGCGGACGAGCTTCAGGATCTGGCGAGCCGCGCCGGGCTACTGGCGCGTCCTCGTGCGCTGCGCTCAGCAGGTGAGAAAGGCTCGGTCCGCGGGCCGGCGTCGGCGTGAATCGTCCTTCGACTGAGTCAACGACCATGCGACGGGCGGTAACACTCGTCGCGCTGGGCCTGGCGGGGCTTGGATACGTCGTGGCGACGTTCGAACTCGCGAGACGGGACCAGCTCTGGAACGACGAGCTGTTCACCTACTACTTCGCCCGCCTCCCCGATCTCGGGGCCGTATGGGATCAACTCTCGACCGGGGTGGAGCAAACGCCCCCGCTCTACTACGTCATCACGAGAACGGCCCTGCGAATCGCCGGGAGCAGTGACGTCGCCCTCAGACTGCCTGGACTCATCGGCGTACTGGCAGCGTGTGCGTGCCTGTATGCATTCGTCGCACGTCGCTCCTCGGCGACGTACGGATTCATCGCGGCGCTCATCGTCCTTTGCTCCCAAGCCACCTTCTACGCTCACGAGGCACGCCCATACGGCCTCGTTCTCGGCGGTGCCGCCGCGGCGCTTCTGTGCTGGCAGCTACGGGGCGAGCCGAGCCGAAGCACGGTCGCGGTCGTCGGGATGACGCTTTTCCTCGGCGTTGCCGTCGCCTGTCACTACTACGCGGCGCTTCTCGTGGTGCCACTCGCCCTCGGCGAGGCCGTGCGAACGGCGACACGCCGGCGTCTGGACCTTCCGGTGTTCGCCGGGCTCGCCGTTGCGCTCACGCCACTCGTGGTCGCCGTGCCCCTCATCCGGGCCGCGCGCACGTACTCGGGCGCCTTCTGGGCTGACTTCGGCTGGCGATCCGCCGTCGAGTTCAATGGCTGGCTCTTCGAGACGGTGACGGTTCCGTCGGGCCCTGGGACGAGACCGGAGGTCGCTCTCTTCATCTGGCTGCTGGTGGGGCTCGCCCTCCACGCACTGCTCGCACCGATGGCGCAAGCAGTCGATTCAGCGGACGGTTCCGACGAGAGGCGTCCGTTCGGGCGGCTGAACGGCGCCCTTCTTGTCGGCGCGGGATCGGTGCTCGTCGGGGCACTCGCGGTCCGGTACCTGGCAGGCGAGAGGCTCCCTGACGACCGACTGCGCTTGGTCTGCGCCGCAACGCTCGTCGTGCTTGCCTACGCGGCCCTCCGTCACCGCCGCAACGGGATCACCGGTGTCGTCGATTCACGGCGAGTCAGTCCTCCGGAGATCGTGGCCGCATCAGGGTTCCTCCTGCTCCCTGTTCTGGCTGTCGCTGTCGCGACGATCGTGACTGGCGCGTACACCGAGCGCTACGTCCTGCCCGCGACGGTCGGTGTCGCGATCCTGCTCCCCCTTGCGCTACACCGACTCGACAGCGGCCGCAGGCTGGTGAGCATCTGCCTGGCCATCGTGTTGCTCTTCGTGGTCGGACTCGTCTACTGGAACCAGGCGACCGAGGTCCGCGACGAGAACCGCGAACGAAACGCGCTGATCAGGTCCCTCGAGCGAACGGCGGGCGCCAGGCCAGTCGTGGTCGCTGATCCCCACCAGTTCTTCGAGCTCTCTCACTACGCGCCGCCCGCGCTCGCCAGTCGGCTGATACATCTCGCCAGTCAGGATGCCGCCTTGCGCTACACGGACAGTTACTCGACCGAGGCGGGGCTCGAGGTGTTGAGCAGGTTCGCCCCTCTCGACGTGCGGAGGTTCGAGCGGTTCGTGGCATCAGGAGATCCCTTTCTGCTCCTCCTCAGACCTGATCGAGACACGTGGGTCGTTCCTGCACTCGAGGCCGCGGGGCGCACGCTCCGTCCATATCCGGCTCGCAACGGGCTCAGCCTCTACGTCGTGCGGCGACCGCAACATGCCGACGCTCCGTCTCCCGCTTCACAACCTTGACGAGCAGTCGAAAGTGCCACATCGTCAGGGTGGGCTGGAACTGCGGCTGCCTAACATCGATCATCCCGCCCCAGAGCATGAATTGGCCTCGATGAGTATCCCGCGTGCTGCACCCCGGCTGGAGCCCGAGGACGTCGATCGAATTCTCGAGTCCGTCGACGGCTGGCTCGGACCGGACGAGGGACGACTGCTCTACCGCCTGGCTGCCCTTGCCGACCCCGGCGGTGCGATCGTCGAGATCGGCAGCTGGCATGGGAGGTCGACGATCTGGCTGGCTGCCGGAGCGCGGGCCGGAAGGGGCGCCCGAGTGGTCGCGATCGACCCTCATAGCGGGACCGAGCTGCGGCAAGACGGCGCGAGAACGGACGAGATCCTGCGCCGAAACCTCGCCGACGCCGGTCTCGAGGATCTCGTCGAGGTCCTGACCGCAACGTCGGCCGACGTTGCAGCGACCTGGACACAGCCGGTCTCGCTGCTCTGGATCGACGGCGACCACTCCTATTCGGGCGCCAAGGAGGACTTCGACCTGTGGGAGCCCTTCTTGCGCCCTGAGGCTGCGGTGGCTCTCCACGACACGTTCGTCACACTCGGCCCGGAGCGAGTCGTACGGGAACGGTTGATAGCGACGCGCAGGTTCACCGGATTCGTCCATGCCGAAACGACGACTGCAGCCCGCCGTTGTGACGCCCTGTCGGCCCGAGCTTCGCTTACCCGCCGTGTCGAGCTCGCACGCCGATCCCTCTACGGCATGCGCCTCCGCCTGTACGACACCAACAGATTCGGATTCGCGACGCTTCGCGATCGGATCCTCGCTCGCTGAGGTCGATTTCGATGTGGAGCGGAAAGACGGTGGCGGTGGTACTCCCGACCTACCGCGAGCGAGCAACGATCCGGGAGATCATCGAGGGATTCGAGGCGGTCGGCATCGTCGACGAGATCATCGTCGTGAACAACAACGCCGAAGCGGGAACGTCGGAAGCAGTGGAGGGAACGTCCGCACGCGAGGTGCTCGAGCCCGAGCAGGGTTACGGCGCGGCGATACAACGCGGGCTCGCCGAGACGAAGTCGGATCTCATCTGCATCTGCGAGCCCGACGCGACGTTCGAACCCGCGGACATCTGGAAGTTGCTGGCGTACGCCGACGACTTCGATTTCGTCTTCGGCTCGCGTACTGTTCCCGAGTTCATTTGGTCCGGAGCGAACATGGGCTCCTTCCTGCGCTGGGGGAACTGGGCGGTCGCGAAGCTCATCATGGTGCTCTTCAACACGTCGTCGCTCACCGACGTGGGCTGCACGATGCGTCTCGTCCCCGGCTCACCCGCGCGTCGACTCCTCCCCCACTACACGGTTCGCGACAACTCGTTCTCGCCGGAGATGATGGTCCTGGCGATCGTCGGCGGATGGCGCGTCGTACAGATTCCCGTGAACTTCCGCACTCGCCAGGGAAAGCCCGGGACGACCGAAGACGTCGGTCCGGCGTTCGGAATCGGACTGCAAATGATCCGCCTGATCGTGAAGTACCGAGCGCGCAGGCACGCCATCGTCGGGCGCCTGAGTGCCACGGGCGCAGTCAACGAACGACCTAGGGCGACCGACGAGCCACGTCCAGGAGGAAAGCCGGCCCGCATGTTCCCGAGGATTCCGCCCCTGCGCGGACGGCGCTCGCGCGGGCCGACCCAACGCTGACGACGCCGGCGCAGGTGTCCGCACTACCCCACAGGCAGCGAGCGCTCGACGCGACGGCCGCGCTCTGCTCGTGCGTGCTGGCCCTTGTCTCGGCGGCGCTCGTCCTCGAGATCTGGAATGCCCGGCTGCACGTGCCGTGGGTCTATTCGGGCGACGGACTCCACTACGGGATGTTCGTCAAGGGAATCATCGACCACGGCTGGCACTACACGAACCCGAGTCTGGGGGCTCCGGACGGACAGCAGCTGTACGACTGGCCGATCGCGAGCGGTGAAAACCTGCAGGCGTTCTTCGTCAAGGCGCTCGGACTGATCTTCTCGGATTGGGCGGCGGCGATGAACGTGTACTTCCTCCTCACTTTCCCCCTCGCAGCCGTGACGTCGTTCGTCGTTCTCCGCACGTTCGGTTGCGCACGCGGTCCCGCGATGGTCTGTTCGACGCTGTTCGCGCTCGCGCCGTACCACTTCGTTCGGGGCGAACGTGAGCTGTTCATCTCCGGCTACTACGCAGTCCCACTCGGGGCGTACCTCGTCCTCGCACTCCTCCGCGACGAGACGCTGTTCGCCCGGCGGACCGGAACGTCCGGTCCCTTCGCCTACGCGTCGCGAAGATCCCTGCTGACTGCCGCGCTCTGTCTCGTCCTCGTGCTGGCGTCGGCCTCGTTCTACTACGCGCTGTTCACGATCTTGCTCGTGGCGGGGGCAACCATCCTGATGCTGATCGTTCGTCGAAGCACGCGTGCCGCGGTCTCTGGCGCAGTGGTCATCGCGCTGATCGGAGCCGGTGTTCTGGTGATGCTCGCGCCGACGCTTGCGTACCGATACGAGCACGGACCGAACGAGCTCGTACGAACACGGGGTGTGAACGAGAGCGAGATCTTCGCGCTGAAGCTGACACAGCTGGTCTTGCCGATCGAGGACCACCGCATCGGCGCCCTTGGAGAGCGGAGCACCCGCTACTCCGAGACTGCACCCTTCGGCAGCCTTGGGAGACCGGTTCACCTCGGCGTCGTGGCCGCAACCGGCTTCGCGTGGCTCTTGCTCGTCGGACTCGCGGAGGTCATCGCCGCAGGGAGGTGGCGGGTGGGTGCGCCCTACCGCGACGCGGCGGTCGCGACGCTGCTGGCGTTCCTGATCGGGACCGTGGGCGGGTTCTCCGCGCTCATCGCAGCGACGGTCACACCACAGTTTCGCGCGTGGAACCGGATCTCCATCTTCATCTCGTTCTTCGCGCTCCTCGCGGTCGCCACCGCGCTCACCACGCTCGGTCGCCGCTGGAACGGCGGAGGCCGGCACGTTGCGTTCGTTGGCGTATTGGCGGCCACCCTCGTCATCGGCGTTCTCGACCAGACCTCACGGTCCGACGTGCCGCCGTACGAGACGATTCGAGACGAGTACGAGAGCGATACTCGCTTCGTCCGGCAGATCGAGGATCGGCTCCCCGACGACGCTCGCGTTCTGCAACTTCCTTACGTTCCGTTTCCGGAAGCCGGGCTATCGGGACGGCTCGGTGACTACGACCTCGTCCGTCCGTACCTCCACTCAGACGACCTTCGTTGGAGCTTCGGCGCGATGAAGGGTCGTCCAGAGGACTGGCTGGCCTCGCGTGCCGACGATCCTCCGCGCGCGCTTCTCGCTCGCGCGATTGAGGCCGGCTTCGAAGGGTTGTATATCGACCGCTTCGGCTACGAAGATCGCGCTGCTGCACTCGAGTCGGACATCTCGCGCGCTCTGGGTGGAGCCCGCCCTCTCGTGAGCCCCGATCAGCGCCTCGCGTTCTTCGAATTGCCCCCGTCTCCGTCGTCTCCGGGCTGATCTCCGGAAGGTCGTCGTGCCCGTGCGAGATCGAACGTTCTGGGGCGTCGTCGCATTCACGATCCTCGGTGCTCTCCTCCGCTTCTGGGCGCTGGGTGCACAGAGCTACTGGTCCGACGAGGCCGTAACGGCGCTGCTCGTCCGGATGGACTTCCGAGAGATGCTCGACCTCATTCCGAAGTCCGAGTCGACCCCGCCTCTGTACTACGCGGTGGCATGGCCCTGGGTGCGGGTCTTCGGCAGCGACGAAAGCGGCCTCCGCTCGCTCTCCGCCCTCGTCGGCACGGCCGCGGTCCCTCTCGCCGCGGCTGCGGCAAGCCGGCTCGTGTCGCGGCGGGCTGCAGTCATGACCGCCGCTCTCGTCGCCGTGAACCCGCTCCTCGTCTGGTACTCGCAAGAAGCGAGGGCGTACTCGCTGCTCGTCGGGCTGGTCTCGTTGTCGTTCCTCGCGTTCGTACTCGCGCGCGAGCGGTCGACCTGGCCCCGGCTGGCGTTCTGGGCAGCCACGGCCGTCCTCGCCGGCCTGACGCACTACTTCGCGGCGTTCGTGATCGTGCCGCAGGCGGCCTTTCTGCTCGCGACACGCCGGCGGGCGACCCTCGTCCCGGTGGTCGGCGTCGCCGTCGGCGCACTGATGCTCACGCCACTCGCGCTGGCCCAGCGAGGCACTGGTAGCGCTGAGTGGATCTCCCGCTCGCCCTTCGACGAGCGTCTCGTCACGAGTGCGAAGCAGTTGCTCGTGGGGCGAAGCGGCCCGGCCGACCGCCAGCTCGCGATCCTGGCCGGTCTGCTCGTTCTCGTCTCCGTCGTGCTGCTGATTCGCTCGTCGGACAGCGATGCCCGCCGGGGTGCCGCCGTCGCCGCAACGGTCGGTCTGGTCGCACTGGCGCTTCCGGTGGGTCTGGCTGCCGTCGGTCTCGACTACGTCATCGCACAGAACGTTCTGCCGGCGCTGATTCCACTCCTCGTCGCACTTGCCGCTGGCTTCGCGGTCGGAGCGCCGCGCCCTCTGGGGGTCGGTGCATGCGCCGCACTCTGCGTGCTTTCGCTCGGCCTGATCGCCACGGTCGTGCTCGATCCCACCTACCAGCGCGCCGACTGGCGGAAGGCTGCTCGTGCAGTTTCGG
>DASTWH010000056.1:0-2821 GCA_035758735.1 Gaiellaceae bacterium | reverse complement strand
GGCATCACTGACGAGGAGGGTGCGATACCGCTTCCACGCGGTCTCGAGCCCGAGGTTGTCGTACACGCCGCCGTCCGTCAGCCAGAGCTTCTTCCGGAAGATCTCGTCCTTGTTGCTCCCCTTCGTTGACTCATCGAACATCCCGCTGGGCTTCGGGGTGTACGGCGACAGCGTCGGGGGAAACGCGGTCGACGCTGCGACCGCGTCGGCCACCCTCGTGGAGGGATCCCCTCCAGAGGCCGACGGAGTAGTCACCCTGGTACGGCCGGGAGAACCGGAAGAGCTTTCCCGTCTGGACGTTCGTCGCGTTGAACACGAAGCGCGGCCCTTCGCGCTTCGAGTCGTCGGGGAGGTCCTGGAGCGTCGTGTCGCCGAAGAGGTACTTCGCGTAGTAGCTCGCGAGCATGCCCGGGGCGGTACGCCACGGGAGCAACAGGCCCCAGATGATCGCCGGGTTGTCGATCGTCCTCCCTGCCAGCTTCCGAATCGGCTCGACCACGAGCTCGTCGAGGTTGCTGGCGATCCCACCGATCCCGAACTCGAGCTGCTGCCAGGCCAGCCCGAGCACACCCGCGGTGATCGATCCGCCGGAGACGCTCGACACGCGAGCGATCTTCTGCAGGTGGCCGATCTCGTTCAGGCGGATGATCCCGCCGAGGTGGAAGAGCATCGCTCGATATCCGCCTCCGGACAGGCAGAGGGCAACGCCCTCCTCCGGCTCGTCGGGCCCCGGATCCCTGACCGGTATCAGCCCCTGCGTCGTCTCGCCCTCGTTCTCCATCAGCCGCGAGGCTGACAGGTCGGGCACCAGTACGCCGTGCGGTTCGCGTCGCCCAGCCCGCGCCCGCGCACGACGTCACCGCAGCGCGGACAGCCTCGCCCGGCTCGTCGGTAGACGGCGCGCGCGGACCGACGACCTGCCACCGACGCCGTCATCGCCTCGCGCGCCCAGTCGAGCGCGGCGGTGAGGCTCTCGTCCGGCACGTCGCCGAGCCTTGCCCAGGGCGAAACGCGCGTATGCCACAGGAGCTCGGAGAGCCACACGTTCCCGATCCCCGCGACGAGCCGTTGGTCGACGAGGGCCTCGCCCACCAGGAGCCCTTGATCGGCCCGGCGAAGCCGCGCGACCACGTCGTGGATCTCCGTCTCCGGCGCGAGGAGATCCGGCCCGAGCCCGCGCGCCGGCGCATCGCCGAGCGACAGGACGGGGCCGTTCCACTGCGTCGCCTCCCACCGGTCCGTCCGCAGGACGAGCCACGGCGCTCCGCGCCACGGCGGGCCGTCGCGCTCGCGGATGCGCCAGCGCCCGTTCATGCGCAGATGGCTCCGCACGACGACGTTGCCGTCGAAGCGCAGGAACAGATGCTTGCCGACTGCCTCGACCCGTTGGAGAACGCGGCCGTCGACCGCTCGCGCGACGCCGGTCGCGAGCCCGCGTGGGTTCGGGCTCTCCGCCTCGACCCGCTCTCCGACGAGCACCTGGAGGCGGCGCGCGATCCGATGGAGGCTGTCGCCTTCGGGCACGCTCAGCCGTCGAGCGCGGATGCGAGCTCGAGCAGAGCGCCGAAGATCGCCTCCGAGAACGTCGGGTACGGCTGGATCGTGTCGAGGAGGACGTCGATCGGCACTCGCGCCCGGACCGCGAGCGTCAGCTGGCCGAGCCACTCTCCGGCCTCCGGCCCGACGGCGACCGCGCCGACGAGCACGCGGTCGTCGCGATCGGCGGCGACCTTCACGAGCCCGGGGCGCTTGGGGCGCTCGTACGTCGAGAGGCGGCCGCCCGCGATCTCGTAGCGGCCCGTCACGACACCGTCTCCGTCCGTGCGCCCGACGCTCGCGACCTGCGGGTCGGTGAAGACGGCTGCAGGGACGGCCCTGTAGTCGGCACGCACGTCGCGCCCTGCGATGTTCGCAGCGGCAACACGTGCCTGGTACTTGCCGAGGTGCGTGAGGAGGCCGATGCCGGCGGCGTCTCCGATCGCCCAGATGCCCTCGGCCGCGCGCAGGCGGTCGTCGACCTTCACACCGGCGCGAGTGATCTCGACGCCGATCTCCTCGAGCCCGATTCCAGCCACGTTCGGTTGCCGGCCGGTCGCGACGAGGAGCCGCTCGGCCTCCAGCGCGTCGCCCTCCTCGAGCGAGACGCGGAGTCCAGTTCCGGCCCGCTCGACGCGTGTGACCCTGCTCCCGACCACAATGCGGATGCCGTCCTCGGCGAACCGCTCGGCCAGGAGCTTCCCCGCCTCGGCATCGACGCGGGCGAGCAGGTGCTCGTGGTGCTCGACGATCGTCACGTCGGACCCGAGGCGCCCGAAGAACTGCGCGAGCTCGCATCCGACGGGGCCACCGCCGAGGACGACCAGACTCGCTGGGACCTCGCTCGCCCAGACCGCGTCGCGGTTCGTCCAGTAGTCGACGTCCTCGAGACCGGCGAGCTCGGGCACCGCGGGATGCGACCCGGTCGCGACGACCAGCTCGTCGTACTCGAGCTCGCGCTCGCCGACGGCCACGACGCCAGGCCGCGAGACACGCGCATCGCCGCGTACGAGGTCGGCGTTCTGCTCCTCGAGCCAGCCGGCGTGCCAGGAGTCGTCGCGGCCGTCCGTGACCTGGTCGCGCCACCAGTGCACGCGCTCGATGTCGATCTCTCCCGTGATGGCCTCCGCGGCACCCGGAGCGAGCCGCGCGGCGACGAGCACCTCGGTCGGCCGGAGAAGCGTCTTCGTCGGCAGGCACGCGTAGTACGAGCACTCGCCGCCCGCGAGCTCGCGCTCGACGATCGTGATCTCGGCGTCGGCGTCGAGACGCCGCAGCGCCCCGA